>NZ_JBQXDJ010000004.1:17058-129321 GCF_052601015.1 Chitinimonas violaceus
TCACCGCGCCACAGCGTAGCCTGAACAGGTTTGTACGCACTTGCCTCCAGCGACAGCACCCACAGGTCGGCCTTGCCATCCCCAGTAGCATCACCCAGTAGATAGCGGGTCTCCGCTACCCAGGTACCCAGTTCCAGCTCTGTCGCTTCACCCATGCCATCTGCTGTGGCCAGCCGGATGGTGGCGACCGCCTGGCCATCTCCGCGTCTACGTACCGCCACCAGGTCCAACTTACCATCGCCGCTGACATCGCCCAGCAGATACTGCGTATCCGCCTGCCACTCACCTAGCTGAATGGTTGCGCCTTCGGTGTAACCCGTGACACTGGCCAGCCATTGCTTGCCCACCGCCTTGCCATCCGCCTCATGACGGACTTCCAGCAGGTCCATGCGGCCATCGCCGTTGAAGTCACCTTCGATAAAGCGGGTATCGCGCCGCCAATCGCCACGTTGCACAAACTGGACGCCATCGCTGCGCCAGCTGGCAATCACCTGCCGGCCATCGGCTTCCACCCAGGTGCCGACCAGGTCAGCCCGGTGGTCACCATCCTGATCACCCAGGCGGTAGACCGCCTCATCGCGCCATGTACCCAGTACACTGTCGCTGCCCTGGGTATAGCCTGTGCCATTCGACAGCCACGCTGTCGCCACCGCCTGACCGGCTTCGTTACGCCACAGCTGCACCACATCGGTACGACCATCGCCGTTCAGATCGGCTGCCAGATAGCGGCTTTGGGCTTTATTGCTTACCGCAATGTCCTTGCCCCAATCCCAATTCCCGTCACCCCGATTAATCGCATTACGTAGGTGTTCAATCCCCTGTGCATCCTGATACACCTCCACCCAGTCATCCCGGCCATCTCCCTGGATATCTGCCCTCAGGTACTGACGAGTCTTGCCAGCAACATGCCCATTATCTTGCTTAGCAATTAAAGTGCCATTCTCACTGGCAAAGAACACAAGAACATAGTCGTTACTGTTCGGGGTGTAGTAACGCGATACGGTTAATTCCTGCCGACCATCTCCATTGATGTCGGCCAAGTGATACTGCATGCCAGGACCCGAATGGAAGCCACTGGTAACCGTGGTGCCCGCAGTAAAGGTCTTACCATCACCGCGCCACAGCGTAGCCTGAACAGGTTTGTACGCACTTGCCTCCAGCGACAGCACCCACAGGTCGGCCTTGCCATCCCCAGTAGCATCACCCAGTAGATAGCGGGTCTCCGCTACCCAGGTACCGAGCTCCAGCTCGGTTGCTTCACCCATGCTATCCGCAGTGGTCAGGCGGATCGTGGCGACTGCCTTGCCATCCTGACGTTTACGTACCGCTACCAGGTCAGACTTACCGTCGCCGCTGACATCACCGAGCAGGTATTGCGTATCGGCATGCCATTGCCCCAACTGGATGGTTGCGCCTTCGGTATACCCCGTGGTACCAGCCAGCCATTGCTTGCCCATGGCCTTGCCGTCCGCCTCATGACGGATTTCCAGCAGGTCCATCCGGCCATCGCCGTTGAAGTCACCTTCGATAAAGCGGGTGTCACGCATCAGTGCTGGATTGCCACCAGTTTGCGTTACCGTCAGGCTAGGGCGAATCGCATTAGTATCGACCTGGTTATCTATCTTCACCGTCTTGAATTTGGCGGTATCCGACAAACCATCCACCGCATCGTAAATATGTGTAGCGATAAGATTACCGGTAGCGTCGTACCGGTTTTCGGTCACAACGCCCAGTGGGTTGATGGTGTAGGTCTGCCTACCAGCCGCATCGTATACATAACGCAGCGTCGCGCCGGTGGGGTCGGTTTTCTGCGTGACATTGCCAACCGCGTCGTATTGGTACTGGGTGGTGAGCTTAAGGCCCGCGGGGTCGACGATTTCGCTTTGCAGCCGGCCTTGCTTGTCGTAACGGTATTCGATGGTCTTTGCGACCAGGTCCTTTGCACCTTCGATCAACCGAATTCGCTTGCCTGCGCCGTCGTATTCATAGCGTAAACTCTGTGCGACGCCGGCCGGGTCTTTGACCAGTCGGCACACTTGGCCTTTCTGATCGTACTCGGTCAATGTGCGCCGGCCGTCCGCATCGATCGTGACCACTTTTGCGCCAAATGCATCGTATTCGTAGCGACTGGTCAGCTTCAGCCCATCCGGGTCTACCACCTGGCGTACAACTCGGCCTGCCACGTCATATTCGTATCGGATCTTACGGCCGCTGGCATCGGTTTCCAGCACAAGCTGGCCCACAGCGTCGTAAGCTTTCTCCTGCTTTTGCTTCAGCGGGTTGACGATGCTGGTGAGCTTGCCGTTGCGGTCGTAGTGGTGCTCGGTACGGTTGCCACTTGCATCGACCAGGGCGATGGTCTGGCCGAACCGATTCTTTTGCGTGGTGGTTTGGATATTGCCGGGCAGGGTCTGGATGATCTGCCGGTTTTTATCGTCGTACCGATACGTCGTCACATGACCGAGCTGGTCTGTCACGCTCAGGCTACGGCCCTGGGCGTCGTAGCTGTAACGCGTTACGCCATCTAAAGCATCGGTACGGGTAATGACCTGACCCAGCTTGTCATAACGATAACGGGTGGTGTTGCCATTGGCATCGGTATGCTGCAGCACACGGCCAAAAGCATCGAACTCGTCCAGAGTAACGAATTGGTCGCCAGCCGGGTCGTTGATGGTTTCGACCTTATTGCCAGCTTTATCGTACCGGTAACGCGTCAACTGCGCCGGTTGCTGACTGCCCCGCTCCTGGCTGATCGATACCACGGCGCCAAATGCGTCGTAATTTTGTACGATGCGGTAGCCTAAGGCGTCCGTCGTCGCCTGGCGTCGCCCTGCTGCGTCGTAGTTGTACCGCACGCGCCGATCCAGCGCCGGGTTCAATGCGGCTTGCAAGCGCGTCGTCAACGTACCATCAACGCGACCGCCAACCAGTCCTGCCGTATCAATCCGCGCGCTGTATTGCACGCTCTCCGACAACTGGCCCAGCCCGTTGTACTGGCTGGCAGTCACTTCGCCCAGCGCATTGACGACGTGCGTCAACCTCGCTGCACCGTCGTAGTAATACAGTGTGGTCTGCCCTTGCGCGTCAACCGCCGCCACACGGTTCCCCGCCAGGTCGTAACGGTACTGGGTAGCGCGCTCTTGCCATACCTTTTCAATGTCGGCAGGCGTTGTTGCTGCTTGCAAGCGCGCAGCACCTTCGCCGTCCAATTCTGCAACCACACGACCTGCGGCATCGTAGCGCTTGGTAGTGCCGCGCATTTCGTCAGTCCCCATCGCCTGACGGGTGTCTATCAGGTTGCCTGTCGTATCGTAGCGGTACTGAGTCAGCGTGCCGTTCGGGTCGGTCTTCTCGATCAGCCGGTTATTGGCGTCGTACGTATAGCTTGTCTGTATATCTGCCGGAGACGTGGCCGGACGTGTTGCAGACAACGTCGCCGAGGGCTTTTGCACCTGAGTGGCATAACGGATTTCAGCTGTCTTGTTGCCTGCGGCATCGTAGCGGGTCTCATTAACGTAACCACCGGCATCCACCGTTCCCACACGCCGGCCTGCGGCATCGTAATAGTGGTAGACATGTTGGTCATTGTCGCTGCTGACCAGACTCTTCAGGCCCTGTTCCTCCACCCAGTGGCGGTCTATCAGCACAATGTTCTGACTCAGCGGCGTCGCATGGCGAATCTCTTCAATCAGATTGCCGCCCGCATCATGGCGATAACGGGTTACCACACCCGCCGCGCTTACTTCTGCGGTCAGGGTGCCGGACTTGTCGTACACATAACGGCTGATGCGATCATGCGTGGAAGCGCCCACCGCGATTTGCGCCAGACGCACCTCGTCCTTATCCGCTGCTATCGGGCGCAGCGCAACCACATCCACAGCACCGGCATAGTGGATGGCGGCTATCTTGCGGCCGGCGCCATCGTAACGGTAGTCGATAACATTGCCGCCATTGTCGATATGGCGCGACAGCAGTCCGGCTTTGTCATACAGCCACCACTCATGCTGGTCGTTATCCCCCGCCGTAACACCACTGTCGGCCAACTTGCCAAGACGGGCGACATCCGGGCTGCCATCCGGCAGCGACCAGCCGCTGGTATCCACGCCTGTGGCATGGCGCACGCTGTGGTTCAGTTTCCCGTCACGGCCGTAATAGAACGCGGTAACCGATCCCTGCCCATCTACTTCGCCGACCTTGCGGCCCGCAGCATCATAGAAATACCAGCGCCGGCCACCCAGGGCGTCCTCGACGACACGCAGACGGTTTGCCACGTCGTAGTAGCGTCGTTCACCCGACAAAGCCTTGCCTGCGCTATCGCTGACTTGGGTGGAAACCACTTCGCCATTACCGTTGTAAACGCGGGTAGTCGTTGCCCCATTGGCCAAGGTAGTGCTGACCTTATGCGCTGCATCGTCATAACGGGTGGTTGTCACCACACCGGCAGCATCGGTACTGATCGTCAATCTACCCAGGCCGTCGTAAGCAAAGCTGGTCTGGTGTGCCAGCGGATCAACCTTACTGAGCAACCGTCCCATCGCGTCATAGACATATCGTGTCGTCAGCGGCTCGGCTTTGCCTGCGCCTGAAACAACATAGCGGGTCTCGGTTTCCAGCTGGCCGCGAAAGTCGTAGCTGTAATCCGTGCGCTTGGCAGACGCAGCTTCCTGTTTCGCCTGCCACGCCACCATCTGCGCCAATGTAGGGTCAACACCTTCGGCCAATGCTGCAACATCGTAGGTATTTTGCAGATACACCAGCTCGGCTGTACGCTGGCCAGCCGCATCGTAACGGTATTCCGTCACCCGCCCGCTGGCATCCACGGCAAAGCGTAAGTGTTGGTTTTCGTAAATCCACCGTGTTGAGATTGAAGCTACCGTCGAATCAAAAGCCACGCCATCTACTGCACGATACTGGTAACGCGACTCGGCGATTAGCTGATTGTCGGCGGAATAGCGGCGGGTAACACGCAGGCCATTGGGGTCCCGCTGTTCAATCAGATTGCCTGCAGCATCGTACGAATACGTGGTGACATTGCCCTGTGCATCCACCATGCGACACAGGTTGCCCGCCGGGTCATACTCGTAACGCACTTGTTCGACACGGGTCCACTGCCCATTGGCGGCGGAAACAGATTTGCCCATCGCCGTTACACGGCCTGCACCATCGTATTGATAGGCCGTCTTGTTGCCGAGCGGATCGGTCACTGTGGTTTGCCCACCTTGGCCAACCACGGCGGCATATACCAAACTAGGCGGCATCTTCAATGTGCTGCCGCTAACCAGATCCTGCGGCTTGAAGGCCAGCCTTAATGCATCAGCCGCCTTGGCATTGCCATATAGCTTTTCTGCAAGCGATGCCCAGGTATCGGCCGGTACAACCGTATGGTTCCCACCGGTTAACAGCGCCGTTTTGACCTGCGCCGTACTGAATTGGTCTCGCACACCAGGCGCGTTGTGCTGCAACGTAGTGACCTTGCCTTCGCCATCGGTGATCTGGCTGAGCTGCCATTCCCCGGGAGACGATTCGACATAGTCGAATTGCATGCAGGTACCATCACCCTGAGTCAGCTTGCTGATCCGGTGACTTGCGCCCGCATATTCATAGCGGGTGACATAGGCCTTACCATCTGCAACGCTGTTGTCGTCGGGTGTCAGGTCAACAATCAGCTGGCTTAATCTTCCCTGCGCATCGTATTGGTAGCGTGTGCGGGTCTGAGTCTTACCATCTGGTAAGACATGCTGAATATCCGTCAGCAACCTGCCCTGGTAGTGGAAGACGAGCGCCTCGCCCCCCACGTTGTCAATACGGCTGATCAATCCATTGGCCGCATAGTGATAAGTCAGGGCATTACCATCGCGGTCGGCAAGCTGTGTCAACCGGCCGCCATCCGTAGCACTGTACTGTTCGGTCAGCCCGCCATCCTGGCTGGTCCAGCGCCATTGGTTGTCGGCATGACGTATCGTACCGCCCTCGACCCCCTGATCCTGGCTGCGGTATGTCTTGGTAGCGGCATCGTATTGGTAGCGCACTTCGCTGCCATCTTCACGCACCCGCAATAAGGTGCTGCCGGCTTCACCAACCGCCCCGCTCTCCAGCCGTACCTGCTTGTAGACCCCGATGCTCCAATTATCATTGTTGTCGCCATCAAGGCCGGCTTGGCTGTTGTAGGTCCTTAGCAAACCCAGCTTGAAGCCTTTGGCTGCAAGGAATTCGTCACGATCCTGAATGGCAAGGTTGCCGGTTGCAGCATTCACATAAATGCCCGTTTGCGACTGCCCCAATGCGGCATTACCCGAAGAAACAGCCGAAGCGCCTGCCGACAAACCCAACTGATTACCCAATACGATCGCGACCATGAATTACTTTCCAAACGGGCTTTCAAATTACCTGCCAGTGTCTTTGGTACACGCGCTCTTACGGGCTAAAACCCGATACACAAACGCATGCAGCCAACACAACGACAGGCACTTCGCCCTGATGCTATTGATTGCAACAATGTCGGATGTGCTGACACATCCGTCGCTGGCAGCATTGCCACCAGCAGATATCCCTGGGCTACTCCCTCAGTACCTCGACTCACCGCCTTATCGCCTCGATGAAATGACGGGTACAGATGGGGTAAGCGCTTACGCTGGCACCCGGCGCAACGCGCCATGACACCAGTCGAATCAATATATCCAGGCCAGATCCGGACATGTTTAGCGCTGACGGGATATTTTTACAGGGAGACTGGGGATAGAAGCCAAAGCATGCCACTCGTACCTGGAAGCCTGTTTACGATCTATCACGAGCAACTGTTGGCAGCGTGAAGCCCAGAAACCGGAATGTATTAATCCGGCAATCAAACAGATCATAAACTTGCACCGGATAATATTTGCAAGCAACTGATTTTAAATGATATTTCAGGATGTTGTGCGCCCTGTTTAATTGCCGCCTTAATACTTACCTTCACAAACAATGCATGACCCCTAGTCCAGGCCATAAAAGGACATGCTCAAGCCCTTATGGCTCACTCAGCCATAACGCTTTATTTTCAACCACATATGTGGGCTTATTTGGTGGATACCATTCACCGCATTCAGTAGAGACCTGAAAAACTTCTGATTTTCATTAAACTTTTCCTGACCTTCGCTGACAAATCGCCCCCCTTTACTTATTAATCAGCAAGACCACAGCCGCCCTATAAACAGGCGGCTTGTTTATTTGGAAAATGAAAATGGTTGGCATCGTTATAAAGCAGGATATGAATTTGAATCCACTCCAGGGCAACAGGATTTCACGACCAAATGCTGGATCTACCTTAGAGCGAGCGGACAAGAACATTTCTTCCAGCATGACTCATGGCAGTGCCAACCCACAGCAACGCGACGCATTCCTGCTCAGTACTACGGACAACACCTATCCATTAGGTACCTATAACAACCGAGCCCAGATTACTGACAGAGAACTGTTCAATTCGTCTAGCAATGCAGAATCAACTCATACCTTGACTGATAGCACACAAAGAAAAAGGGTTAAGCGCAATTCAATTACATCTACCAACACGTTTGCCCAGAACTTCGACCAAACAACCCGTGGAAAATTTGCCCGATTGCAACAGGAAGCAGAACAATATAGGCGTAGTACCGATATTCTAATTAAGGCAATGAAGCAAAAAGGCGGTTTGATGCAAGAATCCAAAATAGAGGGGATTTGCTTTAATACAGATCGTCTCATGAAGGATGTTGCTAAACATTACGCCAATTTTTCAGCAGATAAAACAGTCAGTGAATTTATGCATGACCGTCTAACCAGAGAGAGTGATGACATTAAAGATTTCCTGAACAATAAGAACCTCATCAATCGCTGGATAAGTGCACGCCCTAATGCCACTGATAGTGATCTGCTCGATTACGCAAAGTCGCTACTCAGTGAGACAGCCAGAAACGAAATACTGCCAATTAATGTTTCCGAGCCCTTCTCACAATATCTAGATACCTTGTTGTACGAGCTTGATTGGGTTGATTGGGGAAAGGCAAACAAAAATATCAACAGTCCACTTCAGGCCATTCACGCCTTATACGTATATGGAAATCATAAGAACAGGCCAGAATATTTTAGTGACATGCCAAAACTCGATGGTTTGGCATTAGGGGAACGTATTGCCAAAGGCAGCCCTATTATCAATATTGCAGTGGGGCTAAACGACTATGAAAAAATACAGCTCGACAAAGCAGCACTATTATTCTGCCTAGCTGTAGAACCCAACCTTCAGATTCAAGAAGCACCAAGAGACGCCATGACTCTGGGCACGCAGTTGACATTACTCAGGGAGAGTTTCCTACTCAAATTACGTGATGAGTGGTGGATGTCTCAGATGTTCATGCCTAACAATACACGCAGTAATATTTATTTTGATCAGAATGCGCTGGTTCATGCGCAAGGTAAGACCATTACCGATTTAGCAAACGACACTACCATTACCAGTATTCCGGGTATCAATACCCGACACCCTCAAGCCATAGAACGACTGGTCAGACAAAAGTTGGGTCGGCTTGGCGAGTCAACTGAATATAAGTTTGGCACGCTACAACACGGCATGGCCACTATTTTAAAACGTTCCCTACTATTACAAGGGAACGCAACACCCGACTCCTTTGGTACTGAAGTGGAAATGGTTGGGCAATTTATTACGCTTTGTCGCACTTGGGAAACAAAGCAATCTATCATGCTGAATCCCAAACTGATGCTGGCACAATATCTCGCACACGCGAGTGGTGAGAATGTCTTGGTAGGCGCAACCAGTACCCAACAAAAAATTACTGCCTTACAAACTTATCTGGCAGAGCGTTGGTTAGCCAATTATGGCGAACCACCCCAGCGTTTTGACCGCCGAGCAGCCGCATTGAATATTCTGAAAACGACTGTAGGGCCCAGTACGACAGAGTATGACCTGACAATAGTCCCGCAGGAATACACCAGAGTGGTCACAAATTCAGTCATCGAACAGAAATCTCAAACGCCATTGGACCGGTTCCTTTACGTGGCTGACTATCCAGTCCTCATAGATAATTCGATGGCAATTGAAGACCATAGGCTCCTACCTCGGGCACTTTTACAAGCCGCTGAAGAAGAATATAACCGTGGGCTGCTAATCAACCCATGGATACAAGCGCGTGCAAAGGAAAATATCAGAATAACCGGCGGTGAGTTGAATACCGAAACATTAAAAACTGCGCAAGAGGCATTGATTAGTGAATTTCATGCTGAAACTGAATCAGAGCGGGATTGGCATGCAATACTAAGATTCATTAAAGGCCAACCTATCATAGGCAGTATCTGGCAGTTTGTAGAGGGCCTTTACAATGGCAACGCCGAGGAAATGATTGGTGCTATTCCGGTTGTAGGTAATATTTATGAATTTGAAGAAGGCATACGCCATGGTGATGTTAGCCGTGCAATAAGCGCCATTCCTGTTCTTGGTAGTGGCTATCAACTGGAAGAAGCCCTACGTAAGGGTGATGGGCTGCAAGTTGTACTTAGTGCTGAGGCTTTTATTTTTGATCTGGCCACGTTAAAGGGTGCAGCAAAGTCAGCCGCGTCCAAACTTGGTATTACAGAACATACCCTTCTCAAGGAAACCGAACTACCCGCGGCCCACGCTATTGGTTTACGCAGCTACCTGACCCTGAGTAAAACACTCGACATACCGTTAAAAGGGCCAGAGCATATCGATACGATGGTCGAGAATTTCAAACAGTCCCGCCCTGGTCTTTCTGCAATTGACCCTTATGGTATTGAATCGCTCATCAATCATGGTGAATTATCTTTAGATATAACAGAAGAACCCATCTCTCCATTCAATGCCTTTGGTGAAGAGATGGATAAATATCGCTCGCCAGGACCACGGGATGGCATATTACCTAATGAAGAAGGTATTTATATTGATGAAAATCTAAAATACCTTAAATCAGGTGAACACTATTACCCCGTACGCTACGATATCGATAACGCTACCTGGCGAGTCTACTTTCCAGACAATCCTGTTAAACCTGCAGTACCTGTACGTTATGTAAACGGAAAATGGGAAATACACAGCGATGTTGGCCTAAGAGGTGGTGGCCCATACAAAATACCGAAGTCCACCAATGATGAGACTTCGCATAGCAATGCTGGCAATAACGACAACACCCCACTTGAGCTACGCGACCCTCCCCCCCCTGAAATGCGCACTTTATATAACGAAGAAATGAGTGCTTCCGACAACTATTACAATAGGCGCCAGCAGAGTATGGGAGAATATTATGGGCCACTAAAATATGGTGCGCAATTCGGAAAGAAGGCTTATGAAGGTAGTTTTGATGTTGAAGGCAGCATTACCGGACACCAAATGGCCCCAGAGCTTTACGTTGAAAGAGACAAAAAGAGTATTCGCTACTTCGATATCGTCACGCATGGTTCACCCAAAAAGGTTCTTTCCATTACCGGTGAACCTGTTGGCCCTATTGAATTCGCCACTGAGTTCAAACGCTATGTGAAGTACTACCCACCCGGCACGCCAATACGATTATTTGCTTGTGAGACAGCAAAAGGGGGTAGTCGATCGTTCGCACAACGCTTTGCTAACGCAATGAATGTGCCTGTCAAAGCTTATATGGCTGACGTCGCAAACATCGACAATAAACTCGCAAGAGAAAAGTTTGCAAAGATTTTTCTACCAGAAACATAGACGAAGATAGCTAATACAAAACCTTATCGCATCAATGCAAAGTCCTTTGTAAGGGCTTTGTATTGGTGCATTGTGCCGCCCTAAAAACCCATCCATCCCATTGCTGCTCTAACTCTATTGAATAAATTCATTCATATCAAACTTACATTAACACTATCTTAGAAACGATATCCATCTATCCATTGATGGCGCTTATTAGTATTTCCCCTACAAGGTTAAACAACTTCACTGTACATAAGGAAAACTTATTCGTTGACTCAACTTTAGACTTTCGGATAGTTAGACATGACCAGTATTGTTGCAAGACAAGATGCACCTTTTTTCCAAGTTAATTCAATAACAACGCCAGAGGCAAAGTACCCAGTTGGTGATACTCATCACACAAATAGAAGAACCGGCAAAAACATCGCTCAAAGTCATTCTGTTATACAACAGGAGGATGTATTCCTACCTGGTGATACTAGCAATGTGAATCATCCAAAAACTTATAATTACCAAGCCCAATTTACTCATAATAGTCATGCCTCGTTGAGCTTCTCGGGCAGCACTGACTTAAGCACTTCTTCAGAATCACCCGCTGAAAATGTTGCCGGAACCAGACGTCCCAGGCGCCATACTGACGGTATTACTCCTCCACCGCTATCCGACTCTAATAAAACCATCCGTACCATGTTTTCATATCTGCATCAACAAGTAGAGCAGGATAGACGTATTACCCATATTCTGGTTCAAGCACTTATTCAAAGTAGGCAGATGACGGAAAATGAAATTGATGCAATCAAGCTTGATTTCAAACTCTTTATGGATGACATCGCAAATATCTACGCCCATTTTTCCGAAGAAAAAACATTGGTTATATTTATACAGGACCGTTTAAAGCATGCAGCTCGTGGCGTTGCCGACTTCTGGAATAACAAGAACTTGATCAGTCGCCACATCAGCGTAAATCCAAATGCTATCGATAGTGAGTTGATTGACTTTGCCAAGTCGCTTCTAAAAAACAATAATGAAAATGAGCTTTTACCAGTCAATATTTCCGAGCCGTTTATCAGTTATTCAGATGAACTACTCAAGGACCTCAACTGGATCGACTGGAAAAAGGCAAGTAGAAATGTCCACACACCCTTGCAAGCCATCCATGCTTTATATGTGTTTAACTACAATAGAATCTATCCAAAGCTAGATGGACTAATTATTGGGGAGGGGCTGGCAAAAGGTGATAAGCATTTCCATGTAACAGCTAGAATGAGCAACCCTCAAAAAGCGCAACTGGATAAAGCCGCATTACTATTTGCTCTGGCTAATGATCCCAATCTCAAATTACAGGACCACCCTACACTAGCGCTAGGCGACCAACTACTTCATATCAGGAAGAATTTTCTTTCTGCTCTGCGTGACGAATGGCTGATGTCGCAGATGTTTCTACCCAACAGTACGCGCAGCAACGTCTTTTTCGACCACAATGCCCTGATTCACGCAAAGGGTAAAACAATTGCCGATTTAATCAATGATGAATCCATAACCCGTATTCCCGGTATGAATACACTGTCGCAACAGACCAGGGAAAATCTGGTCAAACAGAAGTTGAACCGGTTAGGTGAGTCGACCGAATATAAATTCGGCACCTTACAACACGGTATGGCGACTGTTTTAAAACGCTCGTGGCTATTACAAGGCAAAGTGGTACCCAACTCCTTTGGCACAGAAATGGAAATGGTCGGGAAATTTCTAGCACTTTGCCGTACCTGGGAAACCAAGCAGGCTGTCATGCTGAATCCCAAACTCATGCTGGCACAATACCTTACACATGCGAGCGGCGAAAATATCACGCTAGGAATGACAACCTCCCAACAGAAAATAGCTGCGTTAGAGGACTATCTTGCCGAACGTTGGCTTGCTAATTATGGGGAACCTCCCGAGCGTTTCAACTCGGATACAGCGTTGTTGGCGCTTATGAAGAAGGCTGCTTCAAGAAATTTAGGAATACCTGAAAAAACTTTTCTTAATGTCGGCTGGCGGAAATTTAGAGCACGTGTTTTTAACCCAGAATCACAATTACAAACAGCCAAGCAAGAATACAATCAAGCACTATTAACTAACTCATGGATACTGGCCCGCGCCAAAGAAAGAATAAGGGTATCCGGGCGAGTATTAGACGCCAATACATTGCAAACTGAGCGGGTGCAGCTAATCGACTATTTCCATGTCGAAATTGAGTCCTATCAGGAAAGGAATGCAGTATTAAGATTCATCAAGGACCAACCTATTATCAGCAACATCTGGCGATTTCTCGAAGGCATTTACACCGGCAACCCAGAGGAAATCATTGGCGCCATACCTGTTGTTGGCAATGTTTATGAATTTGAAGAAGGCGTACGCCATGGCGATACGGCCCGCGCAATAAGCGCCATTCCTATTATTGGAAGTGGCTATCGGTTGGAGGAAGCACTACGTAAGGGAGATGGTATCGATGTCACATTGAGTGGAGAAGCCTTTATTCTTGATCTGGCCATGGCAAAAGGGGGCTTAACAGACGATGAAGCCGAAGGGCATACAGTCCTGAAAGAAACAGAATTACCGACGGCGCATGCCATTGGCTTACGTAACTACCTCTCACTTAGCAAAGCAGTGGATATACCATTACGTGGTACCGAATATCTTGAATCACTGTCAGAGAATTCGCCACATACCCGCTCTATTCTCCCACCAGGGGACCTTTACGACATCGAATCAGACATCACACAGCATGAATTGCAAACCGAGGCTTCAAGTTCCACTGCATCAGCTTCGGCATTTGGCCCAGATATGGAAAGATACCACGCGCCTGGACCACGCGAGGGTATATTGCCCAATGACCACGGCATTTACCTTGATGAGAGTGCAAAATATATCAAGTCTGGCGAACACTATTATCGGGTACGCTACGATACCGACAATGGAACCTGGCAGGTATATTTCCCTGAAAATCTCACCAAACCAGCCGTACCAGTTCGCTACGTAAATGGTGAATGGGAGATACATAGCGATACTGGAATAAAAGGTGGCAACCCGATCAACGAGGGCACTCCGGCCAATATCCCTTCCATGAATGAACTATACAACCCTGAAATGGCTAGCAAGGATAAATTTCACGACGCCAGAAGGGAAACATTAGCGCAGATTTACAAAGATATAAAAGGTAAAAAGCGTTATGAACAAAGCTTTGATGTGGAAGGCAATCCTGCCATACATCTAATGAAAGCCAATAAATATAGACCTGGTCAACCCTATTTCGATATCGATGTCCATGGTTGCCCTATCCTAGTAAGATCTATTGAAGGCAAAGTGGTGGGGCCAAAAACGTTTGCTGAGCACATAAGACGCTATGTTAGGTATTACGAACCAGGTACGCCGATACGGCTATTTTCCTGTAATACGGCCAGAGGGGGGAGATTTTCCTTTGCACAGCGTTTCGCCAATGCGATGAATGTACCCGTAAAAGCTTATACAATTAAAGTTCATCAATCATTTAGCGAAGCATATCTGGAAAAGCATGCCAAAGTGTTCCACCCTATTGGAGGCTGAATCTCTACGCAAGCATTGAATCCAACAGATCAACCTGGCTGTATATCAATCTGAAAGATATCAGTTCATGAACAAGTAAATGAATAAAGCTGCCCTGTATTGGAGGTGGCTTTATTCATTTCATCGATTTGCAGGGCAGAATATAAGACAACGTGGCGCCTGGCTCTGCTGAACGCCAAACTCATGCTGGCACAATACCTTGCACCAAGCTGCACAGTAAGATCATAAGCGTCGCTAACAAAACCCTTCTGGCGTTGTTGCGTAAGCTTGCCGTACCCACGTACTGTTTACGCTTACGTGCCTAGCCAGCATCGCTTCGCGGGGTTTTGTTAGCGACTCTAAACAGGTTCCAAGGCCCACTCACGGCCAACTCTTGGGCACGCAACATCAAACGCACGCTCAATCGACACCCAATGCCGGTTGTTGGTACTTCCCCTACAGTTTCCTCACCCCTCCTTACTCCCATCGTTACTCTTGCCCCGGTTGATTAATGGCTTTATCGCCAAGTACTTAACAGAACCTACGGCATTGACTCGGTATACGCATTTGCCGACCATGACCTTGTCGGCCCTTTCAAGCAAGACAAAAAAGGACGACGCCCGACGGCGGCCAAACACTCCGTTCAGGGCCGCTGTTGTATTTCCTAGGAGGTCTGTATGCATAGTCATCGCGTTACTCAGCTTGCCTTGCTACTTCTTTCCAGTGCTCTACCTTGCCATGTCCTGGCAGCAGAACCGAGCCCCAACTTTCAAGCCGAATTACAAAAGGCCACCAGCCAGGCCATGCTGCTGCAATTGCAGCCGGCCCAGCATAAAGGGGTATTGGTCGAGGTTCAGAAAACGCACCCCAGCAAACAATGGGTGATGGGGAGTGCCACTTTGCTCTTGCCTGACCATATCGACGAGGCACCCGAAACGCGCCTCTTCATGGGCCAGTATGTGAAGAACAACTGGCTGGTTGGCATCGAAGGCACTGATCAGTTCAAACAGCTGATAGAACAAGCGCCCGACAACCTTTTTGTCAGTGGAGAGAAGCCTTGGCTACTCAAGTCACTCAATGCGCCACTCCCCCCCGAGTTACAGGACAGGCTGCTCGCAGATATACAGACCGGCCTGGGTCTGCCGTGGGCAGAAAACGATAGCTGGCGATTGACGGGTGGTGCACATGGCGATGACCAGACGAGCCGCCCCTACAACTCGCTCGACTTCGCGGGTGGGGACGGCGTAGTACGGGCCCCAAGAGATGGCAGGATATACCAGAGCTGTGTACGCAATGGCAGCGGACTGATCTCCATCGTCCACGACAATGGCTTCAGCACCAGCTATTACCACATGAAGGAGCTGACAAACTTGGGTAACGGCGTGGCTGTCGCCAAGGGAACCTACCTTGGGCGTATCGGGGTAGGGCTACCCTGCGGCGGCTCTACTACCGGCCCCCATGTGCATTTCGCCTTGAAGCAAGGTGGCAATAAGACAGCGGTCGACAGCAAAATCATCGGCGGCTGGACATTCAGGGAAGGCGGCCGCCCTTACGAGGGCTATGCCATACGCAATGGCACACGCGTCAATGTCGGGGGAAGTCTGCGCAACTATGGCGGGGGTGGCAGCTCTTTACCGATGGGCAGCATTACACCAGGGAAAGGAAACGACAAGGTCAACCTGCGACAGTCACCATCGTTGAATGCCCCCATTGTCGGCTCCTTGCCCAACGGTGAAACCGTCACCATCAGCTGTACAGCGCAGGGGGACTGGGTGGATGGCGTATGGGGACGCACCCAATTATGGAACTGGCTGACGATCAACGCCTGGGTGAGCGATGGGTTCCTTGATACTGGCAGCAATCAGGCTGTTGCGCCACCTTGCGCGGCATCACCCAATGATGTTTAACTTGTGTAAGCACATGACCTAAGCAATAAAAAATCCACGCAGGGTATCGCGTGGATTTTCTGATCTGTCACGAGCAGCACACAAGCCCTGATCACATCTGTGAAGGAGATTCGGACAAGACTCAGCGCGCAGCTAACAAAAGCCAGCGTAGCGTTTCTGGCTAGGCGTGCAAACGCAAGCAGTACGTAGGTACGGCAAGTTTGCACAACAACGCCAGAAGGATTTTGAAGTTGCGCTAGGCTACATCCGCCTCCTGCTCCAACTCACTCTGCTGCAACGCCCACATCCGCGCATACACGCCATTCTGCGCCAACAAGCTGCGATGGCCGCCGCGTTCCACCACCCTGCCCTGCTCCAACACCAGTATCTCGTCTGCCTCGACCACCGTAGACAATCGGTGCGCGATGATGAGCGTCGTGCGGTTGGCGGAAATCGCCGACAACTCGACCTGTATCGCCTTTTCGGTTTTTGAGTCCAAAGCCGAAGTGGCTTCGTCAAAAATCAGGATGGGTGGGTTCTTGAGTATGGTGCGGGCAATCGCCACCCGTTGTTTCTCGCCGCCCGAGAGTTTTAGTCCACGCTCACCCACGGTGGTCTCCCAACCATCGGGCAACTGTTCGATAAAGCTCAGAATATGCGCGGACCGCGCTGCTTCAACAATCTCGGCACGCGTTGCATCAGGCCGGCCATAGGCGATGTTGTAGTAGATGCTGTCGTTGAAGAGCACCGTGTCCTGCGGCACGATGCCGATATGGGCGCGCAGGCTCGACTGCGTAAGCTGACGTACGTCCTGCCCATTGATGCGGATTGCGCCGCTATTTACGTCGTAAAATCGGAACAGCAAGCGTGACAACGTGCTCTTACCCGCGCCGGAGCTACCCACCACCGCTACCGTATTACCAGCTGGAATCGTGAAATCCACCCCCTGTAATATCTGGCGATTTCCTTCGTAGCCGAAGTCCACCTGCTCAAACCGCACCCCTGCGGCCTGGGTCTGCAAAGGCACAGCACCCGGGGTATCTTGTATCTCGGCGTGCTCGACCATTAAGCTAAACATCTTCTCCATGTCGGTCAGCGACTGCTTGATCTCGCGGTAAGCCATGCCCAGAAAGTTAAGCGGCACATAAAGCTGAATAAGGAAGGCATTGACCGCGACAAGATCACCCAAGGTCATTGTGCCCTTTACCACGCCGTCGGCTGCCAGCCACACAAGACCCGTCACCCCCAGCGCAATGATGCCGCTCTGGCCACTGTTGAGCAGGCCGATCGAGGTTTCGTTCAGTACCGCGGCTTTCTCCCAGCGCGCCATCGATTCATCGTAGCGACGGGCTTCGAAGCGCTCATTACCGAAATACTTCACGGTTTCGTAATTAAGCAGCGAATCCACCGCCCGCACATTGGCTTTGGTATCGAGCTCATTCATCTTGCGCCGGTTCTGGGTACGCCACTCCGTCACCCAGATGGTGAACATGCCATACAGCAGGATGGTCACCAAGGTGACCGCAGCAAAACGCCAGTCGTACATCCAAACCAGAATGCCTGTCACCAGCAGGATTTCCAGGATGATGGGCAAAATGTTGAAAAGCATCAGCCGCAACAGGATGCCGATACCGCGGGTGCCGCGTTCAATGTCGCGCGTCACCCCACCGGTCTGGCGGTTCAAATGAAAGCGTAGGCTCAGCGTATGCAGATGGCGAAAAGTCTCCAACGCCACCTGGCGTATAGCGCCTTGCGCCACCTTGGAGAAAATGGCGTCGCGCAGCTCGCCAAAGCTGGTCACCGCCAAGCGCAGCAAGCCATAGCCAAGAATGAGCGTCGCAGGAATGGCCAGCATCAGACCTGGCTTGGCGGTAAGCTGGTCGACAATGGCTTTCAATAACAGCGGCACCCCCGCGTTGGCAACCTTGGCCAACACCAGGCAGGTCAGCGCCAGGACAACTCGCCCCTTATAGTTGTACAGGTAGGGGAGCAGGGTTTTGAGTGTTTGCCAATCACTGCGTGTTGTGTGGGCGGGAATAAGCGGAACCATAGCGGATATGAAGCGCATTCAGTAGCGAAGACGATCCCGCTATGATGGCGGCTTACTCTCAGATATCAAGGTGTGAAGATGGCATGGTTGCTATTGGAAGCTGGCATTGCCGGCCTATTGTTAGTGTTGATTATCTGGTGGACCCTGCCCAAGAAAAAACAGGATTCGACGGAAAAAAACGATACTGGGCAGCAAAAATAGGCATAGAGGCGACACTGCACCGGTTGGTGCTCAGCAACGCTTTATAGGTAATCCGCCGCCGAATACAACAAGCCCAACGTGGCTTGAATCAACCGACAAGGCTGTTCCGCTATGCGTCTGCCACGTATTTGTTGTCTATTACTCTTCCTGCTGCAGGCCATTTCCCCTGTTTTAGCGGTACCCAAGGGCCTTGTGGTCAGTGACGATATAGTGGGGGCAACCTGCGTCAGCTATCTGCTCATGGGCAAATTCCCCTGGGAAAAACCCCTGGGCGACTGGGTGGACAAGGCAGGCAAACTATATGGCGAGCAACCGTACACCACCCAGGATGTAAAAGCGCAGAAAGGTCGCCAACTGGTGGAATTCAATGTCACCGGCCTGGTGGAGCAGTGGCTGTCTGCCAGCCAACCAAACCAGGGCATGCTGTTGCGCAGCCTGCCCGGGCCATTAAGCGGGGTCATCGAGTTTCTGAGCAAAGAATCGCCCGACCTCAGTGGCCGGCCGATGTTGAAGCTGCAGTGGAAGGATGGCTCGCGCACCCGGCTCTCTCCCGCTGCCGATACCTTTCTGGACTGTACCTCGCTCTCCAGCCTGGGCAGCCGGCCCGAAATAAAAGTCAGCACCAAGCAGAACGCCTTACTGCGTTTCGACCTTCCTACCGACAAAGGCTCCTTGCAGGAAGCCACGTTGTATCTGGCTTCGGACGTGCAATACGGCAGCGGCGGCAAGATCGGCGTGTTTCGGGTTCAAGCGCCATTCGAGCGGGCCAGCAATGATGTTCAGCACGGTCTGGCCAGCAAGTACCCGCGTGACCAAGGCATAGAGAAAGACCCCGATGTCATTTTCGCCCATGGCTTCGAGAGCAAACTCTGGATGACCGAATGGAGCGACTGGTCGCTACGTAGCGAAGCCAGTGCAGTAAGTGAAGACGCGCAGCGGTTGTTCGTCCCACTTTCAGGCAAGGCGTTACGGATTACCCTGTTGCAAGGCAAAAACCTGGGGTTGGATTTACGTTATCTGTTCGCCAAGGACGGCAAACCCGAGCCTGAAGAAATCTATTTCCGCTATTACCTGCGTTTTGCCGACGACTGGAATCCCTCGCTCGACGGCGGCAAGATGCCTGGCATTTCCGGCACCTATGGCCGTGCGGGCTGGGGAATGCGCAAAACCGATGGCTACAACGGCTGGTCTGCACGGGGCGGCTTCTTCGCCCGGCCTGCCGAAGCCAAGCATATGCGTAACCTCACAGCGCTGAACACCTATAGCTACCATGCCGACATCAACGATGCATCGGGCGATATCTGGCCCTGGGGTAAAGGCCACGCCGCCCTGCTGGAAAACAACCGTTGGTACTCGGTCGAGCAATATCTCAAGCTCAACACACCGGGCATCAAAGACGGCGTAATGCGCGCCTGGATCAATGGCCAGATGGTCATGGACAAAACCGACATCCGCTTTCGACATACACCCGACCTGAAAATTGAAACCGTCTGGCTCGATGTTTACCACGGCGGTATTTCACCCAGCCCGCACGATATGTCGCTGTATATCGACAATGTCGTGATCTCGCGCAAATACATCGGCCCGATGAAGCCATAGCCGGATATCAGGCGGTTAATTCCTAGCAACTATCTATCCGCCCAACAGCAGATGCCATTCCTGCGCCGTACTTGCCTGTTACACCCCCCGTTTGCTATGACATAGGAAGAGAAAAACCGAATGTCGTGGATGACGGGCGCTTTCTGGCGTATTGGCTGTCAAACCAATTAAACAAAATTAGAAGATTCCGCAGGCAGCACTTTATTGCGATGGGGATGAGGCTTCTGGAGGATTTCCTGACTATTTGCATCTGGCACGGTCAACAAAACCCAGCGAGGCTGGTTCTGGCCAGCAGTGTAAACACAGGCTGTACGTAGCGTACGGCAAGTCTACACCGCAACCCGGAAAGCGTTTTGTTTATCGCGCTTAGTTCAGCTCCCTGCATTCCAGCTCCCCCAAGCCGTGTGCTGTACTTTTCTATCACACATCTGATTTGTGGCCCTTCCCATGATAGAAACAGGCACCAGCTCCTACCCCGATAGCGACGACGCCGCCTTCCACCTACTTATCGATTACGCCAGGGAATATGCCATTTACCGGCTCGATGCCGATGGACTAGTCGCCAGCTGGAACATCGGTGCAGAACGCTTGTATGGCTATATCGAGAAAGACATCATCGGTAAGCATTTCTCCGTTTTCTCCTCGCTGGAAACTGCACAGGACGAACTCGAAAAAGCGCGCCAGCTGGGTTTCTATGAAATGGAATTCTGGTGCAAACGCAAGGATGGCAGCCTGTTCCTGGCGCAGGCTGCCATCACGCCACTGCGTGGCAGCGGACAGAAAATAACCGGCTATCTGAAAGCAGTACGCGACATCACGCTGCGCCAGCGCATGGAAGACCGGTTCCGCATGGTGGTGGAGTCCTCGCCGAATGGAATGGTCATGATCGACCCCACCGGCAAAATAGAAATGGTAAACACCCAGACCGAGGAGATGTTTGGGTATAGACGTGAGGCCATCCTGGGTCAGCCGATTGAAGTGTTGTTGCCCCATCGATTCCGCGCACAGCATCCAACATTGCGTAACAATTACTTCAGCGCTCCCAGCCCCCGGCCCATGGGTATAGGGCACGACCTGTACGGTATGCACCAGGATGGGCGCGAATTTCCGATTGAAATCGGGCTCAACCCGATCGAAACCGAAGTCGGCCTGATGGTGCTTGCCGTGGTGGTGGATATTTCCAAACGCAAACAGCTTGAGGAACACTTTCGCCAAGTCATTCAGGAAGCACCGAATGCGATGATTCTGATCAACGCCAAAGGCGAGATCATTCTATTCAACCGGCAAGCGGAAAATACCTTCCTGTACCGGGCTCAAGAGGTTATCGGCCGGTCCATAGAAATACTGGTGCCCGAACGATACCGGCCTGCTCACCCTGCTCTGCGCGGCGGCTACTTCTCAAGCCCAGAAGCACGGCCCATGGGCCTGGGGCGGGAGCTGTACGGACTGCGCCAGGACGGAAATGAATTTCCGGTAGAAATTGGACTGACACCAATTGAAGCAAATGAAGGCCGTATGGTGTTAGCTGCGATTGTAGACATTACCGCGCGTAAAACCTCCTTGCAGCAAATAGAAAATGCCTTGCAGGAAAAAACCGTTCTGCTGAATGAAATCCACCACCGGGTAAAAAACAATCTTCAAATCATCATCAGCCTCCTGAATATGCAGATGCATACCATGGCGGAAAGTGATGCGAAGAATGCCTTGATGGACAGCCAGATCAGAGTACGGTCTATAGCGCTGATCCACCAACTGCTATATGAAAGACATGATTTCTCGCGGGTGGAGCTCGGTGAATATATCCAGAAATTCGGCCAGCTTTTGCTGAGTACATTTGGCTCAACACTTAAAAAAAGCGAACTGAAGATCGTAACAGCCGAGGAGCCCATCCATATCGAGCTACAACGCGCCACACCCTGTGGACTTCTCATCAACGAACTGGTCACCAATGCCATCAAGCATGCTTACCCGGAAGGAGATGGAATAATCTGGGTGCGACTTAGTAAATTAAGTGAAAAGCAAGCCTTATTGATTGTCGAAGACAATGGGATTGGTATGGGTGACCAACCAAAAATGAATACCTCCAAATCACTAGGATTGCAGCTAGTACCAATATTGGCAGACCAATTAGGCGGCATCATATCCTGTCATAATAATAAACCTGGTGTTCGATATGAGATCCGTATTCCCTTGATTGAAGAGGAAAGTAGCCCATGAATCCGATTCAGGTATTAATCGTTGAGGATGAGCGTATTATTGCTCTCGATCTTAAGCAAAATTTACTCTCATTAGGATATGAGGTTTGCCAAACAGCCACCACCGGGTTAATGGCGATTCAATATGCAATAGAGCTACGGCCAGACATTGTCTTGATGGACATTAATCTCGAAGGGGATATGGATGGCATTGAAGCCGCAAAACAAATTCACAACGAAGTCAATATTCCAATCGTCTTCCTGACCGCCTTCGCAGAGGATGCAACTCTGCAACGGGCTTCTGCTGCACTACCCTATGGGTATCTGATCAAGCCTGTCTCATCAAGGGAACTGAATGCTACCTTAAAAATGGCAACTGCTCGCTATGCCAAGAATAAACAACTGGAAAGTGTCAATGACAAAGCAACTCAAGCACTTTCAACTGCAGCTCTGGTTAATTTCTGGGAATGGGATGTTAAGTCTAACCAATTTCAGTTCTATAACCTGACCGATACAAATTATTCCTCAATGTGCTTTCCAGTCAATGAAACTCTTTCCAAATTTTATAATCGGATCGACCAGCGTGACCTAGAAAACATCCAAACCGCCATTGAAAAGATAAAGAACGAAGGGGGTAGTATTAATGCTGCTTTCCGAGAAAAGCGCAATGATAATCAGACCCGCTGGATTGAGATCCACGCAACAAAGTTAGGGACTGATACAACCAGGATTATCGGCGTTGAACAGGACATAACGGAACGCCGAAAAAATGAAGAAAGTTTACGCCAAGCCGCCGCAGTTTTCGCGACTACCTCCGATGGCATTATTATCCTCGATAAAGCGTTGCAGATTATCTCAATTAACCCTGCCTTCTCGGAACTGACGGGTTACAGCGAGGTCGAAGCACGTGGCTGGGGAAAGGTTAATGCCTTATACTCCCAACCTCATAGCGAGCAATTTTTCGAACAATTACACGTTGTACAAGGTCAACACTGGTATGGTCATGTTCGCTATAAGAAAAAAGATGGTAACGAATTAGCAGTATGGGAGACCGTCAACGTTATACAAAGTGAAGACGATCAAGTTAATTACGTGCTGGTGTTTTCCGATATCAGTGCCATTTTGACGATCCAAGAACGGCTAGAATATCTCGCAAAACATGATACGCTGACCAACCTTAGTAATCGGCGGTTATTTATGGATCGGCTAAATATTGAAATTAGCCGTTGCATGCGTACTGCAAAATCATTGGCGGTAATATTGATCGATCTCGATCACTTCAAGATTGTCAACGACACCTTGGGCCATGCTGCGGGCGATCTACTGCTCAAGGAAGTAGCAGTGCGCTTGGCAACCTGTATACGAGACACTGACACTATAGCACGACTGGGTGGTGATGAATTCACCATCATCATCAGCGATCTGGAAACCATCGGCATCGTTGACAAGATTGCGCAAAACATACTCGAACACCTGAGCAACCCATTCCGGCTTGGCGAAGAGATTTGCTATATCAGCGGCAGTATCGGTATTGCGATTGCTCCTGCAGATGGCGGTGAAACATCGTTACTGGTCAAGAATGCCGACCAGGCAATGTATGAAGCCAAAAAGAACGGCCGAAATTGTTACCGTTTTTTCGAACCCTTCATGCAAAAGGCAGCAGAAAGCCGGTTGTTAATTTCCAACAACCTGCACAAAGCCATTGAGCTTAATCAATTCTGGATTGCATATCAACCCATAGTGGATTTAATCAATTACCGGATTTATAAGGGTGAAGCCTTAATTCGTTGGAAACACCCAAAATATGGGGTAATGGACCCTGCCACTTTTATTAAAATTGCAGAAGATACAGGGTTTATTTCTACCATTGGAAGTTGGACACTTCTGGAGGTACTCAAGCAGGTACACCAATGGCGTAATAACGTACCTGACTTACAAATCAGCATTAACCTTTCTCCCTTACAAATCCGTAGTCGAGCAGCTGCATTAGATCTACTAAAGCCATTAGATGATATTGGGATTAGTGGAGAGGCTTTAGCGATAGAAATTACTGAGAACATGCTTTTAGAAGCAAATTCTACGGTATATGAGTTTCTAACTTATTGCCGGGAGAAAGGTGCGCAAATATCACTTGATGATTTCGGCACGGGTTACTCATCGCTTTCCTACCTTTCCAAATTCGACATGGATTTTCTGAAGATTGACCAATCCTTTGTTAAAACCCTCACCGACGGTAGCCGCAACTTCACCCTGTGTGAGGCAATCGTCGCCATGGCGCACAAGTTGGGCTTGAAGGTGATTGCGGAGGGCGTCGAAATGAAAGAGCACGTCACCCTGCTCAAATCGATTGGCTGCGACTATGCGCAAGGCTTTTATTTCTCGCCCCCCGTCAATGCGGCAAGCTTTGAACGACTATTGATGCACGGCAGCGCTTTGCACCATTAACCATCTACGCAATGCTGGCCACATCGTCAGGCTGACAACCAGCATCACCAAAGGCTGGAACCAAAGCCCAGGCTGATACAACGTACCCACCAAGCCCAAACCACCTGCGATCGCCAAGTAATACAACAGGCTGAACAAAGCACCGGCGCTACCCTGCACCGATCGATAGGCGAGCAATGCTGTCGACAGTACATTGGGTATCGCACAGCCATATGCGACCAGTAGCACGGCTTGTGTCAACAACAGCCCCGTTGTCGCAGCCAAAGGCATACTTCCCCATAAGCTCACACATACCCACTGCAATACCGAAGCGGCAATGCTTGCGAGCACCGCAAACCGGACCAGTCTGGTGGGTAAATACCACCGTAAACCATGGCGATTAAGCCAGGCACCGCCAGCACTGGCTGCTGCCACCATCAACCCACTCGCACCGAATAGCCAATGCGGCATCCCCAGCTGTGCCAACGTAAATGGTGCCAAGGTGTAGTAACCAAACAGCAGCAGATTGAACCCCGCTACCAGCACGGCTGAAGCAAGGATTTGCTGATCTGCCAGTACACGCCTTGCCACCTGTATAAAAGGCGGTGGCGGTGGTTGACCAACCGGTTTCGTTTCAACCAGACGGCTGCTGGACGCCAGCAGCAACAGGGCCAATATGCAGAGTGCGGCAAACACTCCGGTATGGCCATAGGCGGCCGCCAACAATGCACCAGCCGGCGGGCCAAGCGCTGGCGACAACGACAGTACAGCCGCTACGGTTGAGAACACCACACCCAGTGCGGCACCCTGGTAGGTATCACGCAAGATCGTCTGAACCACGATAGACCCGGCACTCGCACCGAAAGCCAGCAGCACCCTTGCCAACAGCAGTACGTTGAAATCGGGGGCATACAAGGCCAGCAATGCACCACCGCCATAACAACACAATGCTGCCCACAAGGCAGGGCGGCGTCCCCAATGGTCGGCCAAACGGCCCCAGCAGACGACGCCGGCAGAAAATGCGATGAAATAGATGCTCATCGTCCACTGCGCCTGCCCGGCCGTGACATTGAATACCCTGGCAATATCCGGCAATACCGGGGCATAAATCGTTTCGCTCAGCTGTGGAAACCCCAGCAGCAACATTAACAGTATCAGCGGCGGGCCCGCTGTCTTACGCGTATCCATACAACAACTCCCAACAAAAGCTGTGGGAGATTGTAGGGAATTCACATACGGCGCATTATCGATGTTATGCCAAAAAGCATCGCAAACAAGACAATATGCCTCGCTACCTTTCGACTACGGCCCCCAACCCCGACACACTGCCGGTGCCACTGGCTGGTTTCGCCATCGATACGCCTGCCCCGCATGACTCCGGCCTGCACTGCCACCAGCGCGCCCAGTTGCTCTATGCAGTAAGCGGGGTGCTGCAAATCCAGGTGAACAACCTATGTTGTGTGCTTCCTCCCCATATGGCGGCATGGATACCAGCGGGTTCGTCGCACCAGGCCCTGGCCACCAAACCCTTTGCCTATCGCAGTCTGTATTTCGACCCGGCCGCATTCACGAGCCTGCCAGCCAAAGCGCAAATCCTGGCTGTTGACCCGCTGTTACGGGAGTTGATCGTACGCATCGCCGAATGGCCGTTAGCACCGGCAGATCCATGCCAACAACGGCTGATCGAGGTGTTGCTGGACGAAATCCGCAATGCGCCGGTAGCGCCACTAAGCCTGCCCTTGCCGGAAGACCGGCGGCTACTACGCATCACAGGGTTGCTGATGGATGAGCCGGGCAACCCCGCGACGCTGGACCAACTCGCCACCCAGGCCGGGGCCAGTAGCCGCACCATCAATCGGTTGTTCCAGAACCAGACCGGCCTGAGCTTTTCCGCGTGGCGACAGCAGCTGAAAATCATGGCTGCAAGGCGATATCTGGCCGAAGGAATGAGCATCACGGCAGCCGCGCTCAACCTGGGGTATGCCCAGGAAAGCGCCTTCATCGCCATGTTTCGCAAAGTAACGGGGAAAACGCCAGGGCAGTTCAAGCAGTCAGGCCTGGACGATCTTACTTCGCAGCCGTGATCAGGGCTTATGTGCTGCTCGGGAGCCGTCGCAAGGAGACGAATAACCGTCACGGCACTTTACGTCGAGAAGTTTGCAGTCGCAGAAATTGGCACTAATCTGTCATAACAATCAACGCTGCCCGACCAAGTACCTATTCAGAGTTTTTCCCTGAGCGCGCGAAACATTTGTATTGCTGAAGTACAGCAGGCTCTGGGTAGACCCTAAGAAAAACCGCAATTACCCGGGAACCCAATGTCATATGAAAATAGGGCAATGCAGCCGGGAAGTCTGTCTGTTTAAATAGTGTCAAAGGATTCGTTATGGCGATGATCGCCCTTAGTAATTAGTAATAATCTGTATCTCTTCAAAAAAGATCCCAATTAATTTTCAGATATGTTGGTCATTTCCGCCCATGGCGGAATACGCAAGTCTCATTCACCCAAGTTCAATAATTCGACAGGAACACTGTACTTTTATTCGCCGCATGGCGTAGTCACACAAGATAAAGGGCTACGCAATTTCCTGTATGACGCTAATTCACGCCAGCGTGTGGAAACATTGCCACCCAACTCTAGCTGTTACGATTACTCGCTATGTAAATACCAGGGAAAGCATGGCGGCACCAAAGGCAATCCCGCTGAAACCTACCAGAGCATCGAGAGCGAACTCGCCTATATCTATGGCGCCGCCCGGTACATTGGTAGCGAACGATTTTGACGTACTCACGATACGCAACCGTTTCATGGACTCCAACGTCAAGCTGTCTACGGTGCTCCAACGCGTCCGTTCCTTGCACCTGTATCGCGACATCCACTGCTACTTCTGCAGAAGCTTTACGCTATTCTAAGAACCTGTCTAAAGTCTCGCGAGCTAGAGCAAGACAAGGCGAAAACAGCCGAGGAAGCAGAGTTTACGCGTGGTAAATGAGCATTCCGAGGCTGTTTTTAACGCCGTATTGCTGACGCGCAGCAGACTATAGACAGGTTCTAAGCGCAATGGACAAAACCCTTCTGTGCCTACGTTTTCCCCCTAGCCAGAGGCGCTTCGCGGGGTTTTGCCTGCCGCGCAGAAAGCCCCCTATCGGTCATCTGTGCCGCAATGCCCCGCGCAGCAAGTTGGTCAAGTCTGCCCAAAATGGTTTTGGGTCGTCCCAGCACCACACGTAGTAACGCACACCTGGGCGAAAGAAGTCGGTGATAAAACGGGCAAGTTCAGCCGCAGGCCGTATAGGAAATGTACGGTCGGCGATCTTGCCCGGTTGCAGGCAGATCCGCACCAGGCGTTTCAGTTCCGTCGCTACCATGCGACAACGCAAATCGCTGCGTGGCGCCGGCAAGGTACTGACTGGCAGGTTACTGCCCACTTGGTAACTCAGCAGGGCAAAGTCCGCCCGGGCGTATAAAGCCAACGGGTAGCTGCCCCAGAACCGACCGTTGATTTCCATCAGCACTGCACGCTGGCGGACAGGGTCGTAACGGTACTCAACCATCGCCACGCCCTCCCACCCAATAGCACGCAGCAGGGCAATGGATTTTTCCTGCAGGTCTGCATGTTCATGCAACGGTAGCGCATCGCAGACGCTGGAGAATCCACCCTCTGGCGGCCACTCGGCTACGCGTCGGTGCTGGAAACGCCGTAGCGCCTGCCCCTCGTGCATAAAGAAGAACTGCCCCAGGCCATAGCCTCCGCAGTATTCCTGCACCAGGGGCCACGCGCCGATAGCGTTGTAGCGGCTCAGCGCAGCCTGCAATGCTTCGGCCGTATAGACATATTCTGCTTTGATCAGGCTCAACCTATGCTGCGCCAGAAGAGGAGCGATCAGGTTCGGGTCCTTCCACTTCAATACAGCAGGTAGCGGGTACTGTTTAGCCAGCGCTGCCAATTCATCCTGCGACTTCGGCTCCACCGACTGGGGGATCGGAATACCTACCGCTTGCGCGGTTTGCAAGGTGGCCTGCTTGTCGAGCACCGTGGCCAGCGCAGCTGCGTTGGGCAGGATGGGTTCCACCTTGCCGAACTGGCCGCGATGTTCGCTCAACCAGTTCAGATTCACTTCCGCTACCGCCATCAAGCGGCACGACCCATAAAGCTCACCAAGATTACGGATGGTCTCCATCAACTCGGGGCTGCGCGCAGTTTTGACTACCAAGCCTTCACTGAGAAACCGTGATTGCAGTCCAATAGCGTGTGGATCTTGCGTAATACCGATAACACGGATACCCGCCCGCCCAAGTTCACGCACGAGGCTCAGGCCAATCTGGGTTTCCAAGCCCAACACAATGCAGGGAGGCTGGGCCTTACTGACCGAGTTCATGCTGCCCTAACGGAAAACGCCGCCCCCAGACCACGCAGCTGTGCCTCCAGCCAGATACGCAAGGCATGCCGTTTGTTCTCGGTAAAATACCCTACCGCCAACACCGACAAGACTAACAAGACAGTTGTCGCTGCCCAATACCCATAGCCTGACGGGTCGCCACGCAGCACCGCAGCCCAGAACAGAAATAGCGGCTGGTGTAAGAGATAAAGCGTGAAGGTATACGCCGCGAGGAACCGAATAGGCCGCTCGACCTTCAACAGCATAGGCCCCAATACCGGGGCAACACGCCTCATGCCTGCAAAATTCGCGAACACCAGCACAGCAAGCAGATAGTCGCTGATAAAGAATTTCGAGAAGGTCAGCTGGGTATGCCAACCCTTACCGATGATGCCTTTGAATACGGCGCTTACCTGCGCTTCGACCTCATAGACATGAAAAGCCACGATGCCTATGGTCGACAACACCACCAGCGCCCATGCCACTCCCATCGGCAAGGTATGCAAACGTTGCCAGCGGTAAAGCACGACACCCGCCGCCCATATGGGCGCAAGCAGCAATATCTTGGGCCCCAGCACCAGGCCCAATCCAGCCGCAGCCCACCACCCTAACTTGCGCGGCAGGAACATCAGCAGACCAAACCCTACGTAGTACCAAAGTTCGTAGCAGATCGACCAATACGGCACATTGGAAAAACTTGTGATGGAGACGAACCAGATCTCGTTCAACATGAGAAGGCTACTGATTGAACGAACCAGAAACTGGTCGAATGGATAGGCATACAGCGCCGGATACAGCTGCCGCCCGATGCTATCGAGCACCAGTGTGAGCAACAGCGCCGGCAACGCCACCGAATACACCCGCGACAACCGGCTGGCGGTATAGGTGGCCCAATGCTTCTCCTTGGTATCGGTGATGTAGGCGATCACAAAACCCGACAGCACGAAGAACACGATTACCGAGCTATGGCCATAGGTGCTGGCCGGCAGAATCTCCTTCACCAGCAGACGCTGGTTGGAGTGGTAGATATAGACGAGGCAGGCGGCGATAAAGCGGACAGCGTCGAGGTAAACGGAAAAAGCACGGTTCATGGCGTCAACTCACAGTCGACGCAACAGCTGTTCGGCATAGCGCCGTGTCGTTGCCAGCTTGCTGGCACGTGGCATTGCCAACCTGGGCGGCTTGACCACAACAGGATCGCAGTCGCTATACCCTACTGTCGGCAATCGATACTGCTGCGCCGCCAAAAAGGTGCACAGCTGCTCGAAGCGATTCACCACGATCATGTCAGGCTGTGCACTGTCAGGTTTCAACAATTCGAAGTTGTGGGAAACAATCACGAACATTTCCTGCCCTACCCGCCAACCATTGAGCATGGCACCGCGCAGCTCGGCAAAACTGCAGCCGGCAACCTGCGCCGGCTTTTCGCGGCCAAAACCATCGCGAAACACAGTGACCGGATAGCTGTACACCCCTTCGATCAGCATCGGCGTCAGCAGGTCGTACTCTGGGCGCAGGTCTGAACCACTGACGGCGTAAAAACGATTCAAGCTGCTGTCGATATATATGCCGTTACGTTGCAAGGCAATGAAGGTATCGCGGTTCGCAGCAAAACTGCCCGCGCGGAAGGTCGTGATCGGCCCAGCGCCCGCTTCCTCCAGCATCTTTTTGCCATGCGCTATCAGGGCTGTCTGCTCATCCAGATCGTAATAACTGAGGTGCTGGCGCTTGTCCTCGTTGTTGGGTATTAGCGCAGGCGTGATTTCATCGGTCCACTCCGGGTGCAGATGCAACTGCACTTCCTGTCCGGCTGCGAGAATCAGCTGCACGATCGTATCGAGATACTGCTGACCAAAGCGCGCGGCAAACAACGGCTCGACGAAGAACACACCATGTAGGCCATGCTGGTTCAGGATCTCCAGCGTCTTCGGCAGAGCATAGTCCCCCTTGGACGAGTGGCCATACACATAGCGCTCGAAGCTTTTGGGAAAGGCCTTGTCCAGGTCGTACCAACCATTGCACCAGACCTCAACATCGAATGTCAGCAATATTTTCATGACTGCACACAAGGGCTGCCAGCCAGGCGCAGCTCCTCCAACAGGTTGATAACCGCCACGTGGATCAGCGTAAAGCAGGTATAGAAATAACGTTCCGACAAAGTATGCGGGTCGTGCAGGTGGATGCGCTTGGGTGTAGCCCAAGCACCCAGCAAGGCAATCGCACCGATGGGGATGCCATAAGCCACGAGTTGCTTGGCATGGCGTATTTCCATTACCAGCAGGAGGTCCCCTTCCTGGTATTCGTAGTCGCCGATATGGGTAGCCGCGTGTTTACCCAGGTCGATGCCGAACCGGGGGGCCGTCTGCAATGCCAACTTGAACGCCGGTGCGCCGGTCGTGGTGGCCAGCCCCAGCGAGCAGACCCTGCCGCCACGCGAGCGGGCCACACCTTCTGCAAACGCACTACGATTGATATTGCCCAGGCACACGAATACCAAGCGCTGCACTTTGGCTGGGTTCAACCCTACCCAATGGTCCACCCGCCCGGTGACAAGTTCGATCTGCGCCAACAGATGGCGCACCCATCCGCGGAAGGTACCGTAGTTGGTTTGTGTCAGCTCTGTCAGCATCTGGCGGGTAGCTTTAAGTCGTTTGAACATGGACAAGTTAGACGATGAAGATCAACAACGCCGCAGTCACGCAGCACGGCTTGGTGAGTGTATGCCGCATTCTCAAGCCAGTTGCGCGACCGGTGCGCGCAGGTTGTTGAGCATGCGCACCCCATAACGCAGGGCGGTACGGTCCCACGGTTTAAAACGTGGCAACTGGAGCAGATCACACGCTTGCGTCGCTGCCCCCACCGCAGTGGAAACCGCCACCTTGAAGCCTGCATGGCGCAGCATTGCCACATGCTTGGCGTGGTAGTCACGGCCGGGTCGCCCATTGGGGTAGGCAAAAAGCGTTACTGGTGCATCAATCAATCCTTCCAGCTGCTGCCTGCTGCGCACGATCTCCTGGTCTGCCTCAATATCCGGAATATTGCTCAGAATGGGGTGGGTACAGGTATGCGCACCAATCTGCATACCTGCCTGATGCAGTTGCACCACCTGCTCGGAACGCATCATCAAGTCGGTAGGCAGTTGCACTGACGCGCGCTCGCGCACCGTTTCCACCGTCTTGGCGCGCGTAACAGGCTCCAGGTATTTGATCTTGCCAATCAAGGCATTGATGGCGACGCGGCGATCTGCCACCGTCGCCAGAGCATGCTGCCCCAGGCCCATATCCCCTAAATCCAGCAATTCATACCGGCAGGTCCGTACGGTCTCGATAATCTCGTCGTTCCACATCCGGCCGCCATCCAAGAATGAGGTGGCGATGAAGAAGGTCGCACTCATACCGTGCCGCTGCAAAACCGGTAGCGCATGGAGCGCATTGTTGGCGTAACCGTCATCAAACGTGATCGCCGCGGCGCGAGCCGGCAAGGTGCCGGCTTGCAACCGGTTGGCGGCTTCATCCAAGGGCAGAACCTGGAACCAGCGGCCCAGCCAACGTAGCTCCTCGTCAAAGCGGTGTATATCCGGCTCGTCCGGCAATAAGGGGTCAGGCTGGCCCAGCACCCGGTGAAACGTCAGGATCGACAAACGGGCTCTCGGCCCTGCCGGCGATAAAAGTCCCGCAATGCTGCGCAAAATCATGTGCCCGCCCACCCAGCCTTGCCCTGCGGTTTTTGAATGCGCTGTGCAGGTGCAGCGGAACCGAACGCGCCATGCGTTTCGGTTTCCCAGCGCTTTTCCTTCAGCCAGCGCTCCGACACCAGCAGCACGACCAGAATGTTGTAAGGCAGGTCGAAATACGATAGCGCCAGGAAAGCTCCGCCCACGGCATAACCGATGATGGATACCTGGCACATCCCCGCCAGATGGAACAGCCACATCGTTTCCGGTCGCTGCTTGGCTTCCTTGCGCACACGGGCAGCAGTACGCAGCGCCAGTATCCAGACCAGCAAGAACAGCCCCAGACCGACCCAGCCATGCTCACCCAGTACCGAGAAATAAATGCTGTGCGCACCCAATATCAGATTCGGGTTGGGTGCATAGATGGCGTACAGATCCGGCTGGTAGATGGCGAAACCACCGCCGAGAAATCGATCATTGGCAAGGTTGTAGGTCATATGCCATGCATTGATGCGCCCCATGGCAGAACCATCGGTTTCATAGGTCTGGATCGTCCCCATCCGGTTGCTCCAGCTATCCGGCATGAAGGCAAGCAGGCCGGATGCGACCACCGCCACCATCACCCCGGTTAACACCTTGCTTTGCGAACGCAGCCACAGCACCACACCCATCGCGCAGATCGCCAGTAACGCCCCGCGCGACTGGGTGCCCAACGCAGCCACCACCGTAAGTAGCATGAGCACAAGCAAGCCCTGGCGCACCCAGACCCGTGTGGCTACCACGCGCAGGTAGTACATCAGCGGGATCGTCATGATCAGCGCCACGGCAAGTTCATTGTTCCCTTCGATAAACCCGCCCGGCGGCCCCCACACCCGTGCACCACCACCACTGGTGATCGTGAAGATACCGCCCTTGAAACCGTAGAACCCGATCGAGAGGATATTGACCCAGACAAACAGTTCGATGTGCTTGCGCTCATACAACACCGCCAAGGCAACCAGCGTCATCAGCTGGATCTTCAACACCTTGTTCAGCTGAATCCACGAAGCCTCGCCATGCATGGCGAACACTGTCGTCAAACACATCCACAGTACAAACAGCAGCAACACCACGACGGGTGGACTCCACGGCACCTTGATCTTGTCCTTGGTGAATACCATGGCCAGAAAAGTCACCGCTGCCGCAATCGCTGCGAACGGCGCGTTGTTGGCGAAACCGAATGCCAGCTTGTGCGGATTCATAATGCTGACCCAGGTCCAGATCAGCACCCCCACCCAGGGCCGGCGCAACGCGTAGAACGTCGCGACCAGCAGCACCGCGACCAATGCCATATCACGCACTGCTGGACTCCTTATCCGTTGCGAATGCAGGCACCGCGCTGACCACATAACGGAACTTGCCCGATTTTTCCGCTGCGATTTCGGTCACCTTTTCGACCTGGATATCGACCCCAGCCCCCAGGCGCGCCTTGAAATCACGCACGATGCGTGCTTCGGCGGCGTCGTCAAACCCCGCGCCCGCCACCACTTTCACCACGGTCTGTGCAAGTGAGCGCTGCTCGATACGGAAGCGTTCCACACCAGGCAGGTCACGCACGGTATAGATCAGCGCCAAACCATGCATCACCGTGCCATCCTGCGCCACCACGAAGTCGGTGGTGCGGCCCTGCACTTCCTGCAATACCGGCAAACTCCTGCCGCAGGCACACAGCTCCCTCCCCAGCACCCCCATGTCGCCGGTGCGATAACGCACAAAGGGAAAGTCCACCGTGCCCATATGCGTCACGACAATCTCACCAGCTTCTCCCACCGGGGCTGGTCTGCCATCGGGCAACAGTGTTTCGACGATGATGTCCTCCGCACTGATATGCAGGCTGCCCGCGGGGCACTGGTGGGCGATAAACCCCGCATCCCGCGCGCCATAACCATTTGCTACAGGACAACCGAACACCGAACTGATCAATTCACACTGTTCGTCGTACAGTTTCTCAGAGGTGACGAACACGACCTTGATACCAAGCTTATTGAGAGCAATGCCTTGCTCGCGCGCACGCCGCGCAATCAACGACAGGCTCGATGGATAACCGAACAGCATCGCCGGCTTCTGGGTGCGGATCGTCTCGATAAACCGGTCCAGGTTCGCTGCCGACATCTCGAAGGCGGGCAATAGACGGCTGCGCATCAAACCATCGCGCATGCGCCGTACCCTGTCCTGTGCCCCCAGCTCAATCGGGCTGCCCCATACCACCAGCTCCCGATCGCCGATATCCACCCCCCACCAACGTGTAGCGCGCCACTTGGCAGCAACATCGTGGCTCTTGCGGCCCTTGCCCATGTAGAAGATTAAAGGCTCACCCGACGACCCGCCGGTGTTGTAACGCGTCAGTGGACCATGACCCTCGGCCTTCAGCTGCTCGGCATTCGCGCGTATCTCGGGTTTGCCCAGAAGCGGCAACTGGCGCAGGTCGGCAGTGCTGCGCACCATAGTCGGGTCAAAACGGTGTTGGCGGAAAAGGTCGCGGTAATACGGTACGCGCTGGCCGATTTCGGTAAGAAACTGCTTCAAGCGCTCGCTTCGATAGGCATCCAACTGCTCCACCGACCACCACTGAGTGGCTTCCAGACGACGACGCAGGGCAACCGAGTCGTGCCCTTTCAGCCGCTCGTGCAGTGGAAAAAACACACCGGAACAAAGCGCGGTATACACACTCACGACATACTCCTTGTTGCCGCAGCACGGCGGTAAGCATCCAGCCACTGTTCGCGCACCCTGGGCCAGGCATAGCGCTCGGCTTCCTCACGCCCCGCCTGACGCAAGCGTTCTGCAAGCTTGCGATCCTGCAGTACTTTTTGTGCAGCGGTTGCCATGGCTGCCGGGTCGCCTATCGGCACCAGCAGGCCCGACACCCCGTCACTGAGCATATCGGGTATGCCGCCCGCACACGTGCTCACCACCGGTACGCCACTGGCGAACGATTCGAGGATGGAGATCGGCATATTGTCGACGGTGCTGGGGTTGAGCATGCAATCGGCTTCGGCATAGAGCTTGGGGATATCGGCGTTCTCGATCCGCCCGGAAAAATACACGGCCTCGGTCAATCCTTGCTCAGCAACCAGCGCCTGAAGATTGGCCAATTCCGGGCCGCTGCCGGCCACCGTCATCCGGGCGGCTGGGAAATGGATTCGTATCTGGGCAAAGGCCAGGATGGCGGTGGGGATGTCGTAGATGGGTTCCAGATTCCGGGTAACGACGATATGCGGCGCATTATCGAAGTGGCGCAGCGGCCCAACTGAAAAACGCGATAAATCGATGATGTTGGGAATCACCTCTGCGACCAAGCCATGGTTGGCGAACACCCGCAACAAAAAGTTGGAGGGCGTCACCCGCAGCGCCACCTTGCCCAGCATTTTCAACACATAGGCAGGGGCGGACGCGAAGAAAGGCTCGGCATTGCCTCCACGATAGTTGATGACCACCGCGCAGCCACGCAATTGCCCCAGCCACACCGCCGGCGCGGTAAACAGGTGCCATGCCCAACCCGAGTTGGCAAGGATATGCAGCACCTCTACCCGCCCTGCGGTGCGCCAAAGTTGCCACAGGTAGGGCAACAAACGAAAACCGGCGCGAATCACCGGCACCAGGGCCACCCAGGCTGGGTGGTAAGGCGAATTGGTGCGCACATGCTCAATCGGCAATCCCTCGGCGCGCAACAGCCGCACCAATTGCTCGCATTGGTTAGCCATGCCGCCCGAGGGTGGCGGCAACGGCCCGACAATGCCAACGCGCGGCAAGAAAACACCTTGGCTATATTGAGTCGCCACGCCCGCCTCCCATCGCTTCATGGCTTTGCCCCACCCAAGTGCTTGGCACGCCAGGCAGCTATCAGGCAGACAATCAGACCAAATAGCGCCAGCATGCTGACCACTACCAGCACACGCAAGCGGACATGCAATGCCCACATCGCTTGCAGTTGAGTCATGTTTGCCGGTTCGGCCAGTACCTGGACATGGGGTTGCACCCCTTGCACGATGCCGCCAACCTGCTCCAGGGACCGATGCATATCACCCAGCGCCTGCACCAGCCAAGCCTGGTCATATTCAAATACATTGTTACCCCACCACAGGTACCACTCGTTCAGGCCACGTCGGTAGTAGTCCCACGCCTTGGCTTCATCGATATAGCCTGGCCGGACTGTAGGCACGACGCGGTGCATCTGGATACTGTCCGGCTTGGTCAACATGGCTTGGCGAAATGCCAGGGCCGACAGAATCTGGCCATCGGGGCCGGTAAAGTAAGCATTATTGAAGATATCGAGCAGCTGCCACTTGCGTTGCTGCCGGTTCCATATCTCCGGCCAGATATGGCCGTATCCGCCAAACCCATCGAAGGAAAACGCCCATTGCCGCACCGGTATGTCCGCAGCCAACGCCAAGGCCGAGAAGGTACGCACAAAATCACCGCAATAACCATCACCACGCTCAGTAATGTCACGATAGGTCGACAGCAAGTCGTCCTGAACCGCACCACCACGCAACGCCGGCGCGCTACTCAGCAAATCGTCACTGATGGCGGTGGCGCGTTGCCAATCGTCCGCCATACCCGCCAGCCCCAACTCTTTTACCTTCTTCGTAAAGAAAGGCATCGGCGGGCCGGGCTCGACTTTGTAATCGGCCGGCAGTGAATCCGGGGTCCAATCAAAATCGACGCTACGCGTGTCTTCCAACACCCAGGCATTGCGCAATCGCACCAGTTCCACCCCACCGCCAAGCACATACGGCAATAACGATAACGCCCCCAACAGCAGGATACCGACGCAAACCCAAGCGCCTCTTCGCCAATTACGCCCCGGTTGCACCGCCTCCGGCATCATTAGTTGTTCTGCCGTGGTTACCAACACAAGCCCTCCACCTCGGCATGGATGGCTCCTACATTGGGCAGGCGGACCAGATCAAGCAGCAATTGTCCGGGCTTGCATATGCTGGCCAAGGTTTCGGCAACAGCCTGGCCCGACAAGCCCACGACGAGCACCTCCGACTCTACAATCACATCCGCCAGCTCGGGCCGCAACAACTGGCCAATGTGCGGCAAGGTGGTTTCGATGTAGCGCCGGTTGGCCCCCAAGAGACGTGACAGATGCACCTCCGGATCATAAATCGACAGCTGCATGCCTTTGCCGATCAGCTGCTCGGCCAGCGCCACCAAAGGGCTTTCGCGCAAGTCGTCAGTACCGGTCTTGAATGAAAGGCCGACAAAGCCAATCTTGCGCTTGCCGCTGTCCAGAATCTTTTGCAACGCTACGTCGAGATGGGCGCGGTTCGACGGCATGATGCCGGCCAGCATCGGAATTTCCACATCGTGCTTTTTCGCCAGATATGTCGTGGCGCGTAAATCCTTGGGCAGGCAGGAACCGCCAAACGCAAAACCGGGCTTGAGATAGGCGCGCGAGATATTGAGCTGGGTATCCTGGCAGACCAGATCCATCACCTCAAACGGATCAACCCCCAATGCCTCGCACAGCCTGGCGGTTTCATTGGCGAAGGTGATCTTCAGCGCATGGAAGTTGTTGCAGCAGTACTTCATCATCTCGGCTGAGCGTACCGACGTCTCCAGGAAATTGCACGGCAAGTGGCCAAACAAGGCGCGTAGACGCTCGACCGGGTAGGCGTGGTTCGCGCCGACGATGGTAAAGGGCGGTTTGTCGTAGTCGCGGATCGACGTGCCCTCGCGTAGGAATTCCGGCTGAAAGCACAGGTAGAAGCCTTCGCCATCCTTCTTGCCCGAAGTACGCTCAATGATAGGGCGCAATACGTCCTCCACCGTACCGGGCACCAGGGTGGAGCGGAACACCACAACATGCGGCTCGGCCTTGTTGCCGATCGCAACGCCGATCTGCTCAGCAAGGCGCAGCACCGCGCCCTGGTCCTGGCTGCCATTGGTCGCCGACGGCGTACCAACACACACAAGTGAAATATCGCTACCCATAACGGCTTGTTGCGCATCGGTCGTTACCGACACCCGGCCGCTTTTGGCCACCTGTTCCATCAGCTCGACCATACCTTCTTCGACAACAGGCGTCTTGCCCTCGCGGATCAGGTCCAGCTTGGTTTTCTCAATATCAACGCCGATGACCGAGTGCCCATCGCGCGACAGGCACGCCAAGGACACCGCACCCACATAACCCAGGCCAAAGATACTTATTTTCATTGTTTCCTCTCCCCACGTTTATCGCTGAAATTCTTTACGCCACGCGCGATGATCCCATCCAGGCGCGCCATCGAATGCGGCCAGGCATGGTGGCTCAGCATACGTTCCCGCCCGGCTGTAGCCAGGCGCTGGCGTTCCTCCGGGCTGTCGACGACACGCAGAATGGCCTGCGCGAGCTGGTCGGGCGTATCGGCCACCAGAAAATGCGTTTCGGCATCCGCATCCACCCCCCCTGCTGCGATGCTGCTGGTCACCACCGGCACGCCCATGGCCATGGCCTCCAGAATCTTGTTCTGCGTACCGCGGGCGATATTGAGCGGTGCGACCATCAGGGCGGATTTGCGGATATGCGGCCGCACATCGGGTACCGACCCTGTTACCGTCACACCGGGCAATTCACCGAGTTTGCGCATTGCCGGCGACGGGTCCGCCCCCACGATCAGGAGCTTCATCTCAGGCTTTTTGGCCTTGAGCAAGGGCCACACCTGCTCGCAGAAGCGGCTCATGCATTCCTGATTCGGGTAGTAGTCCATACGCCCGATAAAGCTGATGGTGTCAGCCTCGTAGGGCTCATCGATTGGGCAGAAAAAGCCGGCATCAACCCCGTTTGGAAACCAGTCTGTCGCGGCGCCCGTACCGTATTCGTTCAAAGTCTCCCATTCCGCCCGCGTTGTGGCAGTACACAGGTCAAAGCGCCTGGCCAATCGCTTTTCCGCCGCCAGCATCTTGCTGCCTTCCAGGCGGTAACCCAGCGAAATCGGGAAAGGCTTGTAGTTGGCGTATTCGAACCACTTCTGCGAATCCATGTCGCCAAAGTCGAGAATCTTCGGGATGTCCTCCACGTGCTCGACATACTGCGCGACCGACGAACAATGTACGAAGATCAGGTCCCACTTCTGTTCAGCCAGCAACCGGCGCACCTTGCCTTCCAGCTCCGCCGAGTAAAAAAACCCCATCGAGGATGGCGTGGTGATCGGCAGTCGCGCCACCATGCGTAGCGCCTGTACAGGATTCCATACATTGCCGACCTCGAAACGATCACAATGTGGGGCAATGCCCTGCCCTTCTGCGGCTTCCTCAGGACTGCGCGCCAGCGAGCACACCGTGACCTTATGCCCCTGGCTGCTCAGGTGACGGATCATATTGAACGGCCGGATCTTGCCGCCGCGTTTGGGTGGAAAAGGAAAGCGATGGCACAGGTACAGGATATTCATGCAAGGTAGCTCTTCAATTCATCGGCAACATCGGCCGGGTCGCGCCGGTCGAGGTAGATGCGGCTCCAGACCTCAAGGTTGAGCAAAGCGATCAACGCCTCCGTACCGTCCACGCGGTTAGCGGCGTGGTCCGCCATCAACTGCTGAATGGCATCGCTGCGGAACAAACCACGGGTGCGAATCACCTCCGGCGACAACAGACGCTGCAGCAGCGGCGCAAGCTCCCGCTTGAGCCACGCGCCCATCGGCGTACCGAAACCACGTTTCTTCCGGTCCAGAATCTCGCTGGGGAGCAGATCAGCCAGCGCCTGCTTCAGGATGTGTTTGAGCCGGCCATCGCGCACCTTGATATGCGCCGGAATCGCCGCCATCAGCTCTACCAGCTCATGGTCCAGCAGGGGCACGCGGCATTCAAGCGACACCGCCATGCTCATCTTGTCGGTCAACATCAGGATGTCATCGGGTAGCTGGGTTTCCAGGTCCACCGCACACATGCGATGCAAATCGTCGCTGTTGCCCACCCGTCCGAACGCCGCCTGCAAGGGGTCGGGCCCACCCTGGTCATGCAGCAGCATGGTGGCCACCGCCTCGCGCCCCAGCACCTGCAAGTAACTGCGATAGCGCTCATCCGGCCCAAGTTCGGTCGATGCGAGAAAGCTCTTGGCGAGCCGCAAGGTATTGAGTAAGCCTGAATGCCGGTCTGCCGGCAGGTGCTTGGCCGCGTAGCTTGCAGAACGGCGCAGCCATGCTGGCAACGCTTGAAAGCGCTCGGCATAGTGACCGCCCAGGTACCGCCGGTAACCGGCAGCAATCTCATCGCCCCCGGCACCGGACAGAATCACCTTCACATCCTGGCGGGCGAACTCCGACACCAGGAAGGTCGTGATGAAGGCGGTATCCGCCATGGGCTCGTCCATATGCCAGATAAGTTTGGGCAACAGACCGACAACATCAGGTTTGACCAAGATCTCACGATGCTGGGTACCAAACAGCTTTGCCACCTGGCGCGCATAAGGCAGTTCGTTGTAAAGCGTTTCGGCTTCGCCGCCTTCAAAGCCAATGGCATAGGTACGGATAGGCTGGTCGGAATGCTTAGCCATCATGCCCACGACCGCGCTCGAATCCACACCGCCGGACAGGAACGCACCGATCGGCACATCGCTGACCATCTGCATGCTGACAGATTTTTCCAACTGCGCCCGCACGCTGCTTACCCATTCCGTTTCGCTCATCATGGCATCGACCCGGTCGGGCAGCTGCCAGTAGCGCCATTCACGTACCTGGTTGTTCTCTATCGCCAACAACGTGGCAGGCGGCAGTTTGCGTATGCCTTTGAAGATACAGTTCGGCGCAGCCACATAACCAAGTTGTAAGTAGGACGCGAGCACACTGCGATCGAGCTCCGCCGTCACGCCAGGCAGCGCCAGCAGGGCTTTGGCCTCAGTCGCAAAAGCCAGGCGCTGACTGTCCTGCAGCACATAGAGCGGCTTTACCCCGATCCGGTCACGGCCGATGAGCAAACGGCGGCGGCGCGCATCCCACAAGGCAAAGTCGAACATGCCGTTGAGCCGCTGTACGAAGGCGTCGCCCTCCTCGGCATACAGGTGCAACATCACCTCGCAATCTGATCCGGTCTTGAAGGTATACCCCTTGGCCAGCAGCTCGGTACGCAGTTCGCGGTAGTTGTAGATCTCGCCATTGCAGACCAGCCAAAGCGTGTCATCCTGGTTCGATAGTGGTTGATGGCCGCCAGCAAGGTCGATGATCGACAAGCGTCGCATCGCGATGCCGCAGGCGCCATCGATATGCATGCCTTCATCGTCCGGGCCGCGGTGCCGGGTGATATTGCCCATAGCCGACAGCGCCTCGGATGAGACGCGCTGGCCATCAAGTCGGTAAAGTCCGTGTATGCCACACATGGCGGTCACTCAAGGGCTAAAGGGTTGCACCACACCGTGGCCCGCAAGGGCCCGGCCATAGACTTCCTGATAACGCGCCACCGAACTGCGCCAAGTACGCTCCTGCTCGACAAACTGCCGGGCCTGCGCCTTGACCTGGGGCCAACGTTCCTTCTGCGCCAAAACCGACTCCAAAGCCTCTTCCAACGAGCCCACATCGCCCGCCTTGAACAGGAACCCGGTTTCGCCATGGCGAATCAATTCACGGTGCCCACCCACATCAGACGCCACGAACATCCGTCCCTGCGCCATAGCCTCCAAAGGCTTGAGCGGCGTGACCAGCTCGGTCAGGCGGATTGGCAGCCTTGGGTAGGCCAATACATCGATCAATTCGTAATAACGCTGTACCTCGGCATGCGGTACGCGCCCGGTGAAAATCACCTGTTGCTGCATACCGGCCGCTTCCACCTGACTGCGCAGCGCCGCCTCCTGCGGGCCGCCACCAACCAGCAACACACGCAGATTGGGGTGGCGTGGCAGCATGCGTTGCGCCGCACCCAGCAAGAGGCTCAAACCCTCATAGCCATAGAAGGAGCCGGCAAATCCCAGCACTGTCGCGCCATCCAGTCCCAGCTTGCTGCGCAGGGCCGGGTCGGGCTCCACACCAAAGCTGAAAGCAGTCACATCCACCGCGTTGGGAATGACCGTAATGCGCGATTTCGGTATGCCGCGGATCGCGATGTCGCCACGCAGCCCCTCGCAAATGGTGGTGATCTCATCAGCGCGGCGCAGCGCGAAGCTCTCCAGCGCGCGCGACACCTGGTAACGAATGCTGCCCTCCTGCGTCGTACCATGGTCCACCGCCGCGTCCTCCCAGGAAGCACGCATCTCATACACCACCGGCAACTTCAGCTTGCGGCCCACCCACAGGCTGGGCAGCGCGTTAAGCACTGGTGAGTGGGCATGGATCAGATCGGGTTTGGTCGACCGCACTACCTCGGCCAGGCGCTTCGCTGTGAGCCGCATCTGCGTCAGAAGACCTGTCCCCTCTGCACTGGGAGTGCGATAGAACATAAGGCCATCCACCTCCTCACTCGCCGCTGAGCCTGGCCCTTGCTTGGGTGTGGTCAGATGCACCGTCTCCCAGCCCAGCTCACGCTGTTCGCGCAGAATGGACAAGGTGCGGAAGGTATAGCCGCTATGCAATGGCGCCGAATGATCGAGCACATGAAGCACACGCAGGCTCATGACAAGGCCACCGCCTCGGCTTGCTGTTGCGGCGTCACCGTACCGGCATCAAGCACATTGCGCAGGAAAGCCTCGAACATCAGCAGGGTCCACAACGGCGCACTGTAGTCACGTGTCCCCGCCTGATGGGTATCAACCAGATGGCGTAGGTATTCCTGGTTGAACCAACCAGTAGCCGCCAGACGTGGCCCCAGTACCGCATCACGTACACGCTGCTTCAGTGGTCCACGGAACCACCGCGCCAAAGGCACGGCAAACCCCATCTTGGGCCGGTACAGCACATCATCGGGCAGGTAAGGCTCCATCCCTTTTTTGAGCAGGAACTTGCCTTCCTGCCCACGGATCTTCAGCGAAGATGGCAGACTGGCCAACCATTCCACCAGTTCGTGGTCCATCAAGGGTTCGCGTACTTCCAACGAGTGAGCCATGCTGGCGCGATCGACTTTGGTGTTGATGTCGCCAACGAGATAGGTCTTCAGATCGAGATATTGAATCAATGCCAACGGGTCGTCCGTTCCCGCTTTGGCAGCGTGTCGGTCAAACACCTCACGAGCGTTGTAGCCGGCGATCTCCTGTTTGAAACGTGAGCTGAACAGCTGCTCACGCATCGGACCACGCAGGATGGAAACCGAATGGAAATACGCCTCGACCGAGCTGCGCGCCATGCCTTCAAACGTGGTCTTGGCGCGGAAGATACGCGGGGCCCAATCCGCTTTGGGGTACACGCGGCCCAGCAAACCGAACAATGGCCGCCGTACTCCATGCGGCAGGGCAGCGCGCAGCCGCTCCTCCATCAAATGCAGGCGATAGCGCCGGTATCCACCAAAACTTTCATCCCCACCATCGCCCGACAACGCCACTGTCACATGTTTACGCGCCAGCTCGCATACCCGGTAGGTTGGGATGGCTGAGCTGTCGGCATAAGGTTCATCGTACAGCCGCGCCAAGGTGTCGATCAGATCGAAGTCATCGCTTTTGACGGTCTCCATACGGTGGTTGGTCTGGTAACGCTTGGCGACCATCTCGGCAAATGCCGATTCATTGAAAGCCGGGTCGTCAAACGCAATCGAACAGGTATTGACGGGTTCCTGCGACAAGCCCGCCATCATGGCCACCACTGCGCTTGAATCCACTCCCCCTGACAGGAAGGCGCCCAGCGGCACCTCGGCAATCATGCGTAGCCGGATGGATTCACGCAGCTTGTCGGTCATCTGCGCACAGGCTTCTTCCACTGGCAGGGACTTATCGGTACTGAAAAGCACATCCCAATAGGGCTGCTCTTCAAAGACAGGCTGACCACGGCGCAGCGTCAGTGTGTGTGCAGGCGACAGCTTGCGCGCTTGCTTGAAGATAGTCCGAGGCTCGGCCACATAGCCCAGGGCGAAGTACTCCTCAACCGCCAAGGGGTCGATATCACGCGTGAGTCCACCATGCGCCAGCAGGGACTTGAGTTCCGAACCAAAGATAAAGGTGCCGTCAGGCAGAACCGCGTAGTGAAGCGGCTTCACTGCCAACCGGTCGCGCGCGAGGAACAACGTTTCCTGCTTTCTATCCCACAGCGCAAAGGCAAACATGCCGCGAAAACGTTTGACGCAATCCGCCCCCCAGGCGGCCCAAGCATGCACGATCACCTCGGTATCGCTACGGGTGCGGAACAGAAAACCCAATGCCTGCAGCTCGGTGATCAGCGACTGATAGTTATAGATTTCGCCATTGAAGACCACACAGATGCTGCCATCGGCGTTGTACAAAGGCTGCTGGCCGGTGGAGAGGTCAATGATGGACAAGCGCCGGTGCCCCAGGCCCACACCCGGCTCAACATGCACCCCACCTTCGTCCGGCCCGCGATGATGCTGCGATTCGTTCATCCGATGCAGTACCGCGCAGTCAATCTCGCGCTGGCTGCGGGTATCAAAAATACCAGTAATGCCACACATGGTCTTGTCCGCTTCTAGTCGTTGATCGGGGGTTGCGGGCTATGCTGCACCGGCAAAGCGCCGGCCGCGCCATTGAGCGCCTGTCTGAGTTGGTCATAGAGTTGCTGATAGCGCCCCACCATGGCTTCGAGGCTGAATCGCCGTTCTATCAGTTGTCGACCATGCCGGCCTGCTGCATGTCCCTCGTCGGGCGACCGGGCGTAATGCAATATTGCGTTTGCGAGTGATTCAGGATCGGCCGCGGGCACCAGAAACCCGCTTTCGCCCGGTTCAAGCAGCTCGGCGTTGCCGCCCACTTCAGTAGCGATCACCGGCAGGCCGCTGGCCATGGCTTCCAATATCGTGTTGGATACTCCCTCAGCCAACGAAGGCAGCACGAAGCAGTCCAGGCCTTGCAGAATGTCGGCGACATCGCTGCGCCCCCCAGGCAACCACGCCAGGTCGGCTACGCCTGCTTTCGTCAGCATGGCGATGACCTGTTCGCGCAAGGGACCATCCCCCACCAATACCAATCGCAATCTGGCCTTCAACGCCGGCACTTTTTGCAGAACACGGATAAAGGCCTTGGCTAGATTGGTCTGGTCCTTCACGGTCTGCATACGGCCAACCGTACCAACCAGATAATGCGCCGGGTCGGTGAACGGGCATCCCTCAATCGCTTTACGGTGGGTTGCAGGCAGGAATTTGCCGGCATCCACGCCGTTATAGATTTGTGTCACCTTGGCTGTCGGCACCCCGACACGTTGAGTGAGGTAGTCTGCCAAATCACGCGACAACGCGATGTAATGAGTGACAAATGGACGGTAACAACGGCGCAACCACTGGTATTTACGGCTACTGCCATCCAGGTCATCCACATCGCGCCCATGCTCGCCGTGGACTCTTACCTTCACTCCGGCGAACCAGGCCGGCACCTGTGCTTCCAGCGCGGCGAGGTTACGGCTATGAACAATGGTAGGCTGCAGCTGGCGGAACAGACGGTACAGCTGCGGATAGATACGCAAGGCGTGACCCGGCGGCTTGGCCAGGGCAATACATTCGACATCGTCGCGGCAGATGCGGTAGCGGAAGTCCGTCACCTCCGTCAGCGCAATCACCACATGGCGGTAGCTGTCCAACGGCATACGGTTGATCAGATTCACCACCCCATTTTCCAGTCCACCCACATCAAAGCGGTAGACCACATGGGCGACCAGTGGGCGGATATCGGCTGGCGAAGTCATGGCGTCCCCCGTACCTGCTGCAAGCGGGACACCAATGCCGACATCGATGCGGTGAGGAATGCCTGCATGGCTGGCTCGGCCGGATTATCCTTGTCCTGCAAGGCATAGAGCATCAGCACCGCGGTATCGTCGCCTTGCCCGCTCAGTTGCGACAGCGCTGTGTAAGCACGTGCCCAACGTGGGCTGTCAGTCCAACGACCATCCACCCAGTACCAACGCCATATCAGCAACTTACCGCCCTGCCGGTTGACCAGTTCGGCCTGATGTACCGGCAAAGACTGGTCCGGCAGATCAACACGATACCCGCCGTGGCTCAGTTGCTTCCAATGCGGGTCGTCCAGTCTGACCAATACATTGCGCGAACTGATCGCCTTGTGGTTGTCGTCCTGCTGGCGGTAGTAGGCCATATATAGGCCCACGCGCTGTTTACCCTGCTGATAAGCCGCGTTGTGCTGTGTCGATGGCGCTTCCATGACCGGCTGCCAATCGGTGATAGGGTAATTCGACACCTGCCACCCCCCCGTCAGGGCCGACAGATCAGCCAAGGGCGGCAGCTGTTTATTGCCAGTGAACCAAAACCAGCCAGGCCAAAGACTGATCAAACCCAGCAGCAGGATGGCAGCGGGCCAGACCGGACCACGCCCGGCACGGCTCACGCCCATCAGATCGACCGGTGAGGCCACAACCGGCAGTGCATTTTCCTGCCAGCGCGCGCCAATTGAGAACATCGCCAGAATCACAACACCGAAGAAAACCCAGCCGTAGATCAGGTGGTCCACCCCCACAGCCAACTTATTGCCCGACCAATGCCCGATCATCACAATCGAATAAGCACGGGCCCAGTTGGCCACTATCGGCACAAGGCTCGCCACCACGACAAAAATCACTCGGCGCTTGAGCGAGTAGTAATTCATATAAGCGAACAAGGTGCCTACCATCAGCGATGCAATCAGATAACGCACACCGCTGCAGGCCTCCACCACCGACCAGTTGCCAGAGGGGATGACAAACTCCAGGCCCTCGCGATAAACCGGTACGCCGCTGAAACGAACACCCAGCACGACGACATCAGCCGTCCAGGTCATCAAAGTGGGAATCACAAACTCGCCAAACGGTACGGCAAACAAAAGGAACAGCAGGGGAAAGGCTATCTGCCTGGCAACCTGCCACCCAAGCACTGCCGGCACCGTCAGAATCAAGCTGAATACCAGGCCAAACTGCGCCAATACATTGGTCGTCGCCAACGCACCGAGCAGCCAGGCAAATCCCGTCAACGCAAGCAACGGGAAAGCCAGCCAACCGGGGCTCGGGGTAAACCTGCGCAAAGCATCACGGCTGCGCCAAACCAACCAGAGGCTGATGGGCAACACAAGAAAACCATGGGCAAAGGTCTCTGAACGGGACCAAACACCCACCATGTCCCGGACCGTCTCGTGGTAGCAGAACAATAGCCATGCCTGTACAAGCAGCAACGCGGGCAACGCCTTCTGCCAAGCCGACGCTGCCTTCGTGTCGTCATCCGCCTGTACCGATAATGCCGCCTGATGGTTCACATCATTCATCGCAGCACCCCACATCCCACGGCCCACATCCATTCAACGCCACACTCATCCCAGGTTCCGCACGAGCAAAGGGCCGATGCGATTGGCAAGGCCGATCGGCATACGCCGCCATGCTTCAATGAAGTAACGGTATTTGGCGTTGGAAGGGTTGTTCTGGGGAATCGCATCGCGTTTATACAGGCAGTACTCATAGAACAAGGGTTGTGGTTCGAACCCCCAGTTCTTCTTGAATGAATACGAACCCGTACCCTGCTTGCTACGGCCATAGTCGAAGACATGCAAGCCACGTTCACAGGAACGCCGCATCAACTCCCAATATTTGAAGTCATTGGCCGCCATATCGCGCGCCAGCACATCGTCGCCGGCGTAATACGGCAGCACCTCATCTCGAAAATAGAAACTGAGCACACTGCTGAGCACGCGGCCTGATTCATCTTGCACGCTCATGATTTCGCAATCTGCACCAAAGACCTTCTGCAACTCGGCAAAGTAACGTTTAGGCAACGCCGGCGTGCCATGGCGGTGCACATTGTCGGCATACAAGGCGAAGAAACGGTCCACCGTACTGTCGATATGGCTGCTCAAACCATTCTTAATACCTTTGCGTACCATCGCACGCTGCTTGCGGGGAATGGCCAGCATATTGGCTTCCACCTCAGGCAGTATCTCCTTGCGAAAGCTCACGTACAGATCCTGCATGGGCCAATCGGCATGGCGCTGCTTCACATTGCGCAGCTCCAGGTGCTCCACCCCCAGACGACGGGCCAGGACCTGCGCCTCAATTTCCAGGCGCTCCGCCGCAGCCGGGTTGTTTGCAGCCACACCGCCATATACAGCAAAGGGCAACGAGATAAGCGAATTGCCAAACAGCCAGCTCTTGATCTGCGCCAGCGGTAACACAGCCTCGATCGCCCCTGCACGCTCGGCATACAGGAAATGCGTGGTATGGCGGAATACATCGCGGAAGATCTGCAGCCAGCCAGCGCGATGAAAGAAAGTCGCCTGCGGGCAAGCCAACACGAACTCGTCCCAGCGGGCGCACAGTGCCGTGTCTTCAGGTTGAAGCCATTTCACCTGCAATGGGTGGGTATCGCTGTCTGCAACATCGCCAGCGGGCACCTGCCCAGATTGCTTCATCAACAAGCTCGACTCATGCATGAGCGGCAATATCCTGGCTGAGTGGCGATGCTGCCTGCGCCCGGTTCTGATTCAGAAACACTTCGTCCATCCGGCCCCAACGGAAGTCACCGAGCAGGCGGCGTAAACGAGCCTCCATATAGTTCAGGTTCAGGTAATGCCGGAAACGCGTTTTGGCGTTGATGCCCTTGATACGTGGCTGATCCGGGTCGATCTCCCAAGGATGGAAATAGAAAATCGCAGCCTGGCAGTCAGTCTGGTTGATACGTTGCAACAACCAGCGGGAAAGGGGGTACGGCATCAACCGGAAATACCCACCACCACTGGAAGGCCAGTTACGCCCTTGCCAGCGCACGGTGCTGACTGGAATTTCCAGCAGTCCATCGCGTACCGAATGCGCAAAGCGCGGCGCATCGGGCATGCCGTAATGGTCATGCTCAATCGGGTAGATGCTCGAACTGTAGCGGTAGCCTGCACGACTTAGGCAATCGAACGCCCACAAATTGCGCTTCCCGATTGAAAAACTGGGGGCGCGGTAACCTTTTACCTCCTGACCAGACAGAGATTCCAATATCTGCTTTGCGCTTGATATATCTGCGTAGAACGCTGCTTCACTCAGATCACTGGCGCGCTCATGGCCATAACCATGGCTGGCCAATTCATGCCCGCCCGCGACAATCTGCTTCACCACCTGCGGGTAGCGTTCCGCAATCCAACCCAGCGTGAAGAACGTGGCCTTGACGCCACGATCATCCAGCATCTGCAGAATACGATCGACATTGCGTTCCACCCGGCATGGGCGTGCATCCCATTCTTCACGCGGGATGTAGGGGGCAAACGCCGAGACCTGGAAATAATCCTCGACATCAATTGTCAGTGCATTGGTAATGGCGTTGCTACGCATAGGGCAAGGCCCTCCGTACTTAGGGATACACGGTGGCCATCAGCCAGCGTGCCAGATCGTCAGCGATACGCTCTGCCGCTTTGCCATCCCATAGTGCTGGCACGCGGCCCGACTTGCCTCCCTGCACCAGCACTTCATTCACGTACTGCCATATCACTTTCGGGTCGATACCGACCAGGGTGTTCGTTCCCTGCTCGATCGTAATGGGGCGCTCGGTATTTTCACGCAGTGTCAGGCAAGGGATGCCCAAAGCGGTGGTTTCCTCCTGCAGCCCGCCCGAATCGGTAAGCACAAGCTTGGCGCCAGACATCAGACCCAGCATTTCCAGGTAACCTTGGGGTGGCAACAAAGCAATACGCGGGCTGCGCATCAATTCCATCAGACCGAAGCGTTCGATATTGGCCCGGGTACGCGGGTGGATGGCAAAGGCAATCGGCAGGCGTTCCGATATCTCCCGCAACACCTTCAACAACGGCTGCAGGGTTGCCAGCTGGTCAACATTCGATGGGCGATGCAAGGTCACCACTGCATAGCCGTCCTTGTTGTCCAACAGGTCAGTCGGCAAACCGGCATCAGCCAGTGTTTGGGTTACCGGCCGCGCCAGGGAACGGTTGTGCAGCAAGGAGTCGATCATCACATTGCCGGCGAAGCAGACCCGCTCAGCCGCAATCCCTTCGCGTACCAGGTTGTCTTGCGCACCCAGCTCGGTCGTGTAAAGCCGGTCTGCCAGCTGGTCGGTCAGCAACCGGTTGATTTCCTCGGGCATAGCGCGGTCATAGCTGCGCAAACCTGCTTCGATATGTACGACCTTGATGCCTTTCTTCGCCGCGACAAGACTGCAAGCCAAGGTCGAATTCACATCACCCACTACGAGTACGCAGGACGGTTTGTATTCGTCCACAACCGGTTCGAAATGCCGCATGACCTCGGCGGTCTGCACCGTATGCGATCCAGAACCGACACCCAGATTGATATCGGGCTTGGGCAGCTTCAGGTCATCGAACAGCTTGTCGTTCATGTCCTTGTCGTAGTGTTGACCCGTATGCACCAGCACTGTCGGGATCGCCGGCAGATGGCCCGCAAACGCACGCAGTATGGGCGCCATCTTCATAAAGTTGGGACGTGCGCCGACAACGCAGATGACGGGCCCTAGATCTCGCGGCCAAGGCTGGAGGATCAAGTCTGTTTCTCCTTGTCGTTATGCTTTTCTTTTTCCGCGGCACTTTCAGACGCCGCCGGGCGCAGTACGCTCACCAGCTGCTGCATAATGGACATAAGCGACGCCGTATGGCGCTCCAGCCGCAGCATGGACCGTTCCATCCGAATCATCCGCTGCTCAGCCTGCCCACCACGCAGTTCAGCAATCATCCGGTTTGCCTCTTCAGGCAAGGTGCCATCGAGTACGCCACGGGAAATATCGAGGTCGTGCAGATAGCTGTCGATCAGCGAGCCGTGCAAATCTTCCCCACCCAATGTTCCACGCTTGTGACGAGCGGCGGGCGAAAGCAGCTCTTCGTTGATTTCCAGCGCCACCTCTTCAACATCCGATCGGGTGAAGTGTGACTTGCCTATCAGAAAACCCGAGAGGAGCACGCGGTCACACACGGTATTGATACGTCGGGGCACACCGCCGCTGGCTTCGAATACCGCCTCTACTGCGCTTGTATCAAACAACGCTGTGTTCTGCGCGCCTGCGCACTTAAGCCGATGTTCGATATAGCCCTGCGTCTCTTCCTGATCCATCGGGCCGATATGGCAGGCAGCAATCACGCGCTGGCGCAGCTGCTGCATCTGCGGGCTTTGCATGATGCTGCGGAACTCTGGCTGGCCTATCAGGAAACTCTGCAGCAAAGCATGGGTTTCGAACTGGAAGTTCGACAGCATCCGTAGCTCTTCCACCGCCCGTGGCGTCAGGTTCTGCGCCTCATCGACAATCAGCAGGCATCGTTTGCCCTGACGCGCGATATCCACCAGAAACGCTTCCAACGCCAGCAATACTTCGGATTTGCTGTTGTTCTTGATATGCACCCCAAAGGCTGCTGCCACCATGCGGAGCGTGTCCTCGGCATCCATTTGCGTGCTTACCAGCTGGCCTGCCACCACCTTGTTGGAGTCCAGCTTGTTCAGCAGTCCTCGCACGATGGTCGTCTTCCCAGCCCCCACTTCCCCTGTGACAACGATGAACCCTTCATTCTGGTGCAAACCATATTCCAAGAAAGCCGTAGCGCGCTTGTGCTGGGTGCTTCCAAAATAAAAGGAAGGATCCGGGTTCAGTTGGAAAGGCTTGCTGGACAAGCCATAGAAGGATTCGTACATGGCAGTTGGCTAGAATTGGTGCGACAGCGTGCCGGTAAGCGCACTCTCGGCATAGTTACTGGTGCCATCGACCAGAGTCCGGCGCAGGCTGAGTACGGCGCGCGTCAACGGGGAAAGCTGAGTGGTGAACAGCAGACTCAGCCCATCGGTAGTCGTCTCCAAAGGGGTGGCGCCTATACCTTGGCTTTGTTGATGCATCAACATGGCAGTCAGTGAAGAAAGCGGCGAGATTTGATGCGCCCACTGCATGGCATAGCTCTTCTGTTTGATGCGTTCATTGTTGGAGAAGTCGTCAGGTAGGTTCGCCCCAGCCAGCAGGCCCCGCGATTCAGACTGGCTCGCAGAGAAAGTGACAGTATTGCTCGCGCCCAGCAAAGCAACGCTAACTTCACGCCGCTGCTGCACTGAGATACGTGACGTCAAAAATCCACCTTTGATGACACCCTTGGGCGGGATGCCATTCAAGGCCAGAAAGTTATTGACCAAGGTTTCACGCTTGATCGGGTCCGGCTCGATAGTCGCGAAGAGCTTGAAGTACATATCGTAGAAAGTCCCAATATCGCCTGTGGTGAACTGATTGGGCACCACTGAAATATCCCGACTGTTACTGATCTGCCATGTGCTCAATGGTGTCCGATGACTGAGGCTTACACTGGTGCTATCGCCAAAAAACCGTTTCTGCCAGCTTGATGCGAGCCGGGTCCGCTCTGTCGGGTTCCACTCGACCCCCACGCCGGGCGTACTGGTGCTCTCCTTTTTCTCACTGGCGTAATCGTTACGCTCCACCCCGCCGAAGAGCGACAGTTTCAACTGTGTCATGGGCTGATAACCCAGCACTAAGCGGGCGTATTCCGAGTCGGTCTTGCGGCCGTTCTCATACTTGATCTGCTGGCCACCACTGTCGAGCGACCAGGTCAGGCTGCCACCACCCAACCCGCTAAGCCCGGCAGACCACTCTCCGGTATCCACATCGGGTACCTGGGCTGACTTGGCCCTGGTCAACGACTCGCGATACCGAAGCTGGTAGGCGGCAAACCCGCCAAACACGCCTCGCATGTAGGGCGATACCCGGTAATTCGCCGTTTCGGTACGGTTGCTGTTGACGTTTGCATTACTCGTCGGCGAGCCCCCAAAAGCCGAAATATCCTGCTGTGCAATCACCGCATCAAAATCCAGGAACATCCAGTCGTTGAGCAACTCAACCCAACCATTGGTCCCCAGCGAGTTGGTGTTCTTATTGCGCGAGGAGTCCTCGGCATACAGGTATTTCTGCCGGCGGTAGTCAAAATTGAGCTTCACTCTGTCGCCCTCCCCCTTCAGCCGGATACCCGGACTCAATTCGGTGATCGACTCACTCTTTTGCTTGCCCTGTTTCAGCTCCGCATTGTTCGTGATGGTTTCCGTAACGGAAACACTGGGTTCCAGAGACCAATTGCCTGCCAGGGATGGGACCGATACCAACCCCATCGCCACGGCCAACGACCGGGTGACTCCCCATGCCGTATTCGCTTTCTGATCCCCACATACTTCGGCCACAGTACGCCTACGCGCAGGACTACGCGCCATAGCCGTAACCATAGCCATAACCATATCCACCATGCTTCGAGGACTTGACCTGGTTCAACAACATCATCTTCACCGGGCACTCCTCGATAGCGCTCAGTGCATGCCGCACATCGCTCTGCAGCGTTCCCTCGGCACGTACCACCATGACGATCTGCCCCATATGCGCCGCCAACACGCGCGCTTCTGTTGTAACCAGCAAAGGGGGCGAATCGAAGATGATGATCCGATCAGGGTAACGCGAGGCCATTTCCTCCAGCAGTTCATTCATCGCATCGCTGGCCAACAGCTCGGTTGCCCGTACATGAGGAGTACCACTAGGCAATATGGTCAAGGTTTCGATATTGGTACGCAGCAGCACGCCGGACAGATCGTTCGATTCAGCGACGAGCACATCAAGCAGCCCCGGTGCTGGCGGTAAGCCCAACATCTTCAATATCGAGGGCCGTGCCACGTCGGCATCGACCAGCATCACCGTCTTGTCCAACTCCATGGCAATGCTGATGGCCAGATTCGCCGCGGTGAAGCTCTTTCCTTCATTCGGGAGCGCACTGGTCACCATGATCAGATTGCCGTTCTTCACAGGCGCTGCACCTTTGCCCATTGCATTGGCAATCAATGGGCGTTTGATGACGCGAAATTCATCTGCCAACTGGGAACGGGGTGCATTCGGGTAAATCAGGCCCGCGGCAGCAAGCTGCTCCATCTGAAGATTGATATGGCGTGACTTGATCGATACCGGTTCGGTAAGCACTGGCGGCGCTGCTGCAGGTGCAGGACGGCTTGGGGCAGCTACTTTCTCCACGACAGGTGCGGGTACAGGTACCGGCATCGATGTGGGCACCGGGTTCGGTACCGGCTTGATGTCGGCATGACGCGCAACTGGCGCAGGCGCGGTATGCGTAGACTCCGGCACCTCTACGCCAGCCAAGCGCAACTCTTCAAGGCGTTTTGCTGCTTGTTCAATGAGGTTCATCAGTAGTCCTCAAACCGTTCGGGAGGAAAAAACAAACAACAGCGCAATACCCGCGCCATACACCCCGACCAACGAAATAAACCCTGCCACAAACCGGTACAGGCTCCTTTTTTCCCGGCGCTTCGCCGCATCGCTGGCCACCAGCGTGATGGTGCCCAGCAAAGGAAGCCCGCTCAGTTCACGCAGCGTGCGCGAATCGAGAATGACAGGGCGAATCTGGCTGGCAAGGAAGCTTGCCAATACACCCGCAGCCAGTGCCGCCAACAAGGTAAGGGGAAGTAACAACAGACGGTTGGGCGCAACGGGCTGAGGCGAGACACGAGGTGGGTCAATCAGTCGGAAGTCCAACCCGCTTGCACTGGCTTCCATTTCACCCGAAATCGTGGCCGACTCGCGCCGTGCAACCAGACTTTCGTAATTCTTCTTATTAATGTCGTAGTCGCGGTTCAATTGGGTAAATTCGGCTTCGACCTGTGGGATCAACCGAGCAGAGGCCTGCAGATTGTTATAGCGCGACTGATATTCCGATGCTTTGGCGCGCAACGACGCCACATTGGCTTCACTTTCCGCCAGGGATATCTTCAACTGCTGGTAGACCGGGTTTGCATTGACCGAAACGGTAGGATTGTTTTGCGCATCCTTACGGCGGTTGGCAATTTCCTGCTTTTTCTGCTCTTCCAGGTCTTTTAATAAGCGACGCGTACTAACGACATCGGGATGCTGATCGGTAAACCGCTGCAACATCGCATCAAGGTTCTTTTGCATGACCTCGATACGGCCGTCGATTTCAGGAATGGAGATCCCGACTGTCGATTGCGGTGCATCGGGCAGCAATACCGCATCTTCCCCAGAGATTTGGCGCTTTAGCGCATCCCGCGAATTCTCGGCTGCACGCAATTCCAACTTGGCCAATTCCAACGCCGTGCCAACTTCACTGACCCGCCCGAAATAGTCCTTGCCGTCGGACGACTGCACACCGAAATTGCGCAGCTTGAATTCCTTCAATCTGTTTTCTGCGTCTTCAAGCTTCTTTTCATATACACGGATCTGATCGTCGATAAATTTCTTTGCTGTATCCGAATCCTCTCGCTTACCACCTAGGCTGGATTCCACAAAAATAGAAACCAACGATTGCACCACACGCTTTGCTTGGTCGGGCTTAGTATCCCGGTAACTTAATGTATAGAGATTATCGCGGGAGGTACTTTTTATAACCAATGACTTCATCAAGTCATCAATCAATTCCTCCTGCGCATCTTTTGTTTTTATCTTTAGATCCAAATCTGCCATGCGCACCAGCTTCTCAACATTCGGCCGGCTGATCAGTGTTCTGCTTAATATAGAAATCTGTTGATCAACATCAGGCTCAACCGCCAGTCCTGACATAAGTGGTTTCAGAATGGATTGAGTATCAACAAATATCCGGGCGCTCGCCTCATATTTGTCTGGCATTTTAAGTAATACCGCCACGCTGATAATGCCGACGATCCATGCAATGGCCAATCCGAGCCAGCGACGCGTCCACATATCGCGTAATACTTTTATCACCTGCCGAATCAAATCATCCATAAGCCTTGTATTCCATTACAGGCGCCGAAATAAATCCCGACGCCTTATAAAAGATTAATGACGTTCAAAACCAGCTACGCGGAATAATCAACACATCACCCGGTTTCATTTCCACATCGGCAGAAACATCTCCGCGCTTCATCAAATCTTTCAAACGGACACGGTATTGCTTGGAGCCTTCGGTCGTGCGCATCAAAGTCGCACCATTGCCATCTGCAAAGTCAGTAATGCCATTTACTGCAATCATCACATCAAGCAGGGTCATTTTTTGCTTGAATGGAAGAGTTTGTGGCCGGGCAGCTTCGCCAATAACGCGGATCTGCTCACTGTAAGGGCCCACGAAATTGGTCACCACCACCGTTACAACTGGATCACGTATGAATTTACCCAATGCCTTTTCAATGTCGCGCGCAAGCTGCGAGGAGTCTTTACCCAACGCTGGTAAATCTTCGACTAACGGTGCTGAAATTTTTCCATCAGGCCGGACCGGAACCGACATTGATAATTCAGGATTTCGCCATACAACGATATTCACATTATCGCCAGGACCAATTAAATAATTATATTCAGATGAAGCGGCTTTTGCCGGTGCAGGAGGATAATGCGACGCACAACCCACTAGGAGGAACACTGCGAGAAAACTAGTCACAACACTACGAATGCCAATGCCGAAGAATCGATACTGGTCGATACTCATAAGTTTCCTCCAATATACTCAGATTTGCGTTCTTATTAAGAGTAATTCAAACATCGTAACGCAGGGTGACATTCTAGGACATATGGCCGCCCGTGGAAATTTGCTTACCATCCAAACATCGCGTCGCCAAGGCACGACAATTAGCCCTACTTATGCCAAAGCATTTTAAATCACATACTTAACGTAAATAATTACAACAGCATCTCTAATTCCCTCTCTTTCCCGTCGCCAATTTACGACAATTTAATGCTGTAATTAATTAAATTATTTATGTCTAATTATTAGCAATACCGCCAGTGATGAAAGAATTCTCTGTGTGGCACAACGTATGCTTATCGAATAACCGACTGCAAAGTCATTTGTTCGGATTGCATAAATTCACTGCAAATGTGCCATCGAGCACAGCAATCCACTTCTATTCAAGGCAGTGCTACAGGGACACTCATCTTGGACTCGATTTTCGATCTTGGCGCAACGGTTTACGACACATCCACCTATCAATCAGCTAGTTACCATTCCGGTCGTGCCGTTCGTGATACCCCTCTTCCCAAGACTACCCATGAATTGCCATGGTCATTCCCCTCGTCTGGCAATACATTCATTGATGAAATTGCCCTGGGCAGCCAGCAGGTAGCCCTTGATGACAGCCCCTACCGCTTTGCAGTCGCCAAGGAAACCGTCAGCAGAGCCTGTGCCGCAACGCTGGTTTCACAACGTTATCGATGGCGCGGTTATGGCGAAGCCTGTGGAAAAGCACTGCTGAATCCTGTCCAGGCAACCCAAATGACATTTATTGCGACACAAAGCGGGCAACTTGTCGGTACTGTTACAAGCCGGTTGGACGGCGATACGCCGATGAATTGCGAAGCCCTATATCCAGATATCGTCGATACAAAACGTGCACAAGGGCATCGCCTTGCTGAATTCGGCCAGCTGGCGATCAATAACAGCAGTAAGCCGCTGGAAATCATGGGGCCATTACTACATCTGACCGTCATTTTCACTCATCAGAGAAATGCGGCCACTCATGCCCTGATTGAGGTTAATCCGCGACACGTCGCTTTTTACCGACGCGCCTTTGGATTTACTGTGATTGGCGAACAACGCCACTGCCTGCGCGTTGATGCACCTGCGGTACTCATGCAGCTGGATTTGAAAAAAGTACAGGAACAGATAAGCGAACAAGGCGGCCGCCGTAGCGGCCGAATCTCCGTCTTTCCTTATTGTTTCTCATTGGCTGAAAGCAAAGTAATTGAACAAACCTTGCTGGGTTCGCTGTAACAATCTCTCTCATTTAAACCCTATTCAATATTTCACTGCACAACAGTAGTCGGGAACCAAGTACAGAGCGAAAGCTTTATGTACAAAGGTACATTTCGATTTCTGCACTGCGCTGTACCCTGCTGATGATTATCCATGAATAGGTTCTCAGAAAAAGAATTAGAGAACCCCTCAATGGTGAAGTACGATTCACCGGAATCCCCACGGAACTACTCGACGCTGGAATCAGCCAATAAGGAAGCCTATACTCCCTCACGACTTGGCGAGCCTGGAGTAGGTGAAATGCAACGTGAAACGCTAATGCAGATTCTGGACCTCGCTCGCTGGGCACCCAGTGGGGATAATCATCAACCCTACCGATTTGAGATCGTTTCTCCAGTTCATGTAGCAATTCATGGTTTTGATACCCGAAAGCATGTAGATATCGGTAGTAAAGAACCCACGAATTCAGTACCTGTCATTTATGACTACGATGGTCATTCGAGTCATATCGCACATGGTGCTTTACTGGAAACAATGCGTATTGCAGCAAGCCGGTTCAATGTCGCAATGGCATGGCAGATTCGGGATAATTGCAAAGAAGATGCACCTATTTATGATGTGTTCTTCGATGATGCCAAAGTCGACCCAAGTCCCTTAGCCAACTTTATTGAAGCACGCTGTGTTCAACGTAAGTTGATGTCACGTAGGCCTTTAAGCGCAGAGCAGAAAAAATCCCTTATTGAATCGGTGGGAGATCAATATACTCTCCAATTTTTCGAGTCCAGCCAGGATAGAAGAAATGTCGCCAATCTGATTTGGGACAATGCTGAAGCTATCTTGACATGTGAAGCGACCTATAAAATCCACTACGCGGCCGTCGAATGGGGCACCCAATACAGTAAGACTCGCATTCCACAGAATGCTATACCTACAGACCCACTCACTTCAGTATTCATGACGTGGGTAATGAAAAGTTGGAAGCGTGTTAATTTCTTTAATAAGTATATGTTCGGTACGCTCGTACCAAAACTGGAATTATATTTTCTGCCAGCCATATTCTGTTCCAGTCATATCTTAATTAAACCCAAAAATCCGTTGGTTGATTTACAGGACTATGTAGAAGCCGGTATCGCAATGCAAAGACTATGGTTAACAGTCAGCTCATTAGGCCTGTATCTTCAACCGGAAATGATACCCGTCATTTTCCGCTGGTATACCAATGCAGGTAAATCCATTGTTCAGGAACCACCAACATTGAATGCTGAAGCGGCCAAAGGTACAGCGGATTTTGAGAAATTGGCTGGGGTCGACGCGAGTCAACCTTTCAGTTTCTTTTGCCGGGTAGGATTCTCGGCACCGCCAACTTCACGTTCTATTCGCCGTGATCTGAATGACTTGATGTATACACCTGGTAGCTATTAAGGTGGCAATTAAACAGGGCGCACAACATCCTGAAATATCATTTAAAATCAGTTGCTTGCAAATATTATCCGGTGCAAGTTTATGATCTGTTTGATTGCCGGATTAATATTGAGCAACGATCAATACAAAGAACCTATCTAGTATTTATTAAATGAATGAAAAGGAGGGGATGCATCCCCTCCTTTTCATTTGGTCTTGTGAAACGCCCAGACCCAGGCATACATACTTTACTAGCACGGTTGCTGCTGAACCAAGGTCTGAGTGATGCGACGACGGCTAATGGCACCGATACCCAACAAACCAAGTGCAATCAAAGCAACTGAGCCTGGTTCCGGCACCCTCAAGAGGTCAGCACTGCCATCACTGGTTACCCTGCCTCTGGCACAGAACGCAGTACCTTCATTGAAAGGACACGGACCGGCAAATGTGAACGGGTTGGAAATCTTGTTGGTCGTCTGAACCTGCATAAAGAGATCAGTTGGCGAGGAATAGCCTAACCCAGGGCCATCCAAGTCAAGCGAGAATCCATTCAGGAAGGTATCAAACTGTACCAGGAGGGTAGATTGACCCAGCGTTTGATTAGCCCCATTAAAGTCGGCCAGGTCACCGCCGGAAGGCGCACGCATGGACAAGTCCGCCATATCGACCCATGTTGCTGCACTATCGCTGGTAGCTTGCAGTTTGATAGTACCAACACCAGGGGTAAAACTGTAATTGATCGCGCCCGTTATTGAGTTGTACGCCGTCACCACACCGGACAATCCACTAAACACAAAGCGAAGGCCATCGAGTGGTTGGGCAAAGCTCATAGGGAAGCCAAAATCACCAAAGCCGGGGGAGTTCTCAGTTACATAGTTAAGCGAAAAAATCTGACCAAACTCTACAAACTGTGCGCCAACGAAGGGTGTACCGCCAATGCCTAGCTGCTGTAATACCGTTGCATCACCGCCATTTAGGCCTAAGTGACCAATATTAGTGGTGGTTGTACCCCCAGCATCCATAGTCCAGGCATCTTGAACTACCATGGCATGCGCGGCCGACCCCATAGCAGTTACACCAGCTAGAGCGAGCGCCGTAATAAGCTTTTTGAATTGCATCGCTAATCTCCTTTGAACTTGCATGTGTTCCATCGGTATGCCGCACTTGGCGTTGCCCCGAGCCCTACAAATCTGCTGCAGGGCTTATTAAGCAACGCACATGCCAAACAAATAACATACTGTTTTTAAACACATTTAATTCAAGTTTGACGCTTACAACCCGTACCTCCGTAAATTATTCCGACATGCCTTAGAGCCTGTTTACGAGCTGTACCGAGCAGCTGTCAGCAAAGTGCAGCGCAGAAACCGGTATGTACTTGGGCACAAATGGATTCGAGCAGCACGTAAGCTCTGATCACAGCTACGCAGTAAGATCTGAACAGGCGCTTATTACTTCGATGTCCCCTGCGACAACATGGCCATGCCCAGCTTGAAGCCCAACCGCTGTAAAGGATTCCGATAGCCCATGGGACGCCAGCTCCACGCAGCCTGATGGCGAAATGCATCCACTTGGTAACTCCAGGGCGCGGCTCTGATTTCACCCCGGCCGATGATCAGCTTTACCGTCTCGGTCGCAGCCACACCGGCGCACAGCATGCAGCCAGCTACTGTAGAAGGGCCTCGCTTTTCCTGCAGATTGATGCGGTCCGGCTCAACCAGATAACTGTTATGTAAACGTTTTGGGGTCAAGCCCAATAAGAAACGAAGTGCTTTCTCGGTGTCGTTGCACCCCTCGAAACCAAAATACTCTTCAAAGCTCATCTGGCCTGGCAAAAAAACCAACACTGAGGTCCCCATGCCAAGTGGGGCGGCCGTAACAGCAGGAATTCCCAAGCGGTGGCATGCAGCAAAAGCCAGCTGGCGGGCTTTGAATGCGAAGAAGTCCAGCCCATCCACATAAACAGTCGCCCCTTTGAGGAACTCATCGATATTCGACTCATCCACTCCTTTAGGGAAAATTTGAAGATCGATATCGGGGTTGATGTCCTTGACCATCGCACCGATGACTTCAGACTTCGGTCGCCCAACCGAACTAACCATCGCGCCAGCCTGACGGTTGAAATTGGGGAAATCGAAGTTATCAAAGTCGGCTATAGAGAAAGCGCCGATACCAAAGCGAGCCAGTGTCGTAACGTGAAAACCACCAACGCCACCCAGGCCTGCAACCGCTATTCTGGCCTTACGCAGCTTCTGTTGTTCCGCTTCGGTTACCCAACCCAAGTTGCGGGAGAATGCGTTGTCGTAGGGGAATGCGCCCTCGGTTATTGTACTCATGCCATTTTCTCCTGGTTATCCATCCGGCAAGGGCGGTTGCCCCGTCTAGCTCGACTAACTTGTTGTTAACTGATGCGGTGGTTCTCTATGAGCAACTCTCCTTCTGTAGACAATCTTGGCGCTAGCTTCAATAGCTACTTTGAAATCGTACCCGCGTTGAACGAAGCATCGCGGAAAGAAGTATTCCGTGTACGCCATTCGGTGTACTGCAGCGATCTTCATTTTGAAAGCGAACGGGAAGATGGCGAGGAAAGCGATGATTACGATGCACACTCTATCCTGTGCCTGCTTCGTACGCGAGGCAGCAACGCCAAACCGGTAGGTTGTTGTCGGATGATTCTCACTAATCCGGCACATCCTGCTGAGGAATTGCCATTCGAGCATCACTGCACAACTACGCTGGACCGCAGCCTGATAGACCCTGCCAGTCTGGATAGGCGTCGGATAGCCGAAGTTTCAAGACTTGCTGTCGTCTCCGACTTCCGCCGCCGTAAGGAAGAACAGGAGCGGCCTATTTCCATAAGCGAGCAGGATTTCGACCAGGTCGGTGGTGCATCACGCTTTCCATTTATACCGGTCAGCCTTTACCTTGCCTGCGTGGTCATCTCATTACGGGTTGGCATAGATCATTTATTCGTTCTCACTGAGCCCAGGCTGGCTAAGCACTTTTCCAAGATCGGTTTTGACATACGTCAGATTGGCGATGCAATAGAACACCGGGGTTTGCGGGTGCCATCGCATCTGAGCCCAGCAGTGATCGAGCAAAACCTGAAGCCTATGCTTCGCCCGCTTTATGAAGTGGTCAAAACAGCGATTGACCATGGCTTTGAGGCTGCCGCGCTGAATAAACGTTAAGAGCCTGCTGTGTTTCAGCAAAAAAGCCCGGCAAGCCGGGCTTTTTATTTGCGTCAACCGGAGGCAACCACTTCACTCCGGGATAGGTTCGTTGCGGGTTTTCCAAAGCGAATAAGCCACGCCTGCCGCCAACAACCCAAAGGTAACGCCCAGGGAAACCGGAGACGGAATCTTGATGGCGAAATTAACCAGAAATATCTTCACGCCAATGAAAACAAGCACAACCGCCAATGCATACTTCAGATAATGGAAGCGGTGCACCATGGCAGCCAAGGCAAAGTACAGCGCACGCAAACCCAAGATAGCGAAGATATTGGAAGTGAATACGATAAATGTGTCTGTCGTAATCGCAAATATCGCCGGCACACTATCCACCGCAAACACTAGGTCGGTGAGCTCCACCATAATCAGTGTCAGGAAAAGCGGCGTGGCCCATAACACCATCTTGCTCGGGTCCTTCTTATCGGGCGCTTTTACAAAGAACCGGTTACCGTCCAATGTCTCGGTGAAACGAAAGTGCCCCTTCAACCATTTCAGCAACGGGTTGCTTGCCACATCGGTTTCGTCGTCTTTCATAAACAGCATCTTGACGCCCGTAACTACCAGGAATATGCCGAAAAGGTACATGATCCAGCTGAATTGATGAATCAATGCAGCACCCAGGCCAATCATCACACCTCGCATGACAATCGCACCCAAAATCCCCCAGAACAGCACGCGGTGCTGGTAGACCCGAGGGACAGCGAAATAAGTGAAAATCAGACTGATGACGAAGACGTTGTCCATCGACAGGCTTTTTTCCACCAGGAATCCAGTGAAATAATCCATACCGGCTTTGTCGCCCAACGTATACCAAACCCAACCGCCAAAGAGCAGCCCTGCACTGATATAAAAAGCAGATAGTTTCAGGCTTTCCTTTACGCTGATCTCATGATCCTTCTTATTCAGGACGCCCAGGTCCAGCACCAACAGGACCACGACAACGACCGCGAATGTGCCCCACATCCAAAGTGGATAATCCACAGTTTTTCTCCATCCAATCCGACTTCAAACAGACCAGACCGGTTTGCTTAATTAATATTGGGAGAGACGCAGATCACCCGCTCTCTCCCAACCACATCGTGCTTTATTGCCCTGTTCTCGATACTGCCGCTAATCTATATAGGCTCTACCTCACACTACGGCAGATCGTGAATAGGTTCTAAGCCAACTGTTTAAGCGCTTCGATACGAGACTCAATAGGTGGGTGGCTACTGAACAGGCTGCTCAAGCCACGACCATTGATACCCGACGCTGCCATATTCTTCGGCAAATCGCCCGCCTCACGGCCACCCAACACCTGCAGGGCATCGATCATCGGCGCTTTGCTGCCCAACAAGTGTGCAGCACCTGCATCAGCCCGGTATTCACGCTGACGCGAGAAATACATGACCACGATGCTCGCCAGAATGCCGAAGAGGATCTCGAACACGAAGCTTGCAATCATGTAGCCGATACCAGGGCCACTACTTTCCTCATCATTACGACGCAGGAAACTGTCGACCAGATAGCCCGCTACACGTGAGAGGAAGACGACAAAGGTGTTCACTACCCCCTGGATCAAGGTCAGGGTCACCATATCACCATTGGCGATATGGGCAACCTCATGAGCAAGCACTGCCTCGACCTCACGCCGGCGCATGGTTTGCAAGAGCCCTGTCGACACAGCCACCAGCGAGTTGGATTTACTCGGGCCGGTCGCAAACGCGTTTGGCGCACCTTCGTAAATCGCCACCTCAGGCATAGGCAGGCCCGCACGTTCGGAAAGCGTTTTCACTGTACTGACCAACCAGGCTTCATCGTCATTACGCGGTTGTTCGATAACATGTGCCCCAGTACTCCATTTCGCCATCATCTTGGACATCATCAGCGAAATGAACGAGCCACCAAAACCAATCAGGGCAGAAAACGCCAACAACATACCAAAGTTCATACCATTGGCAGTCAGGTAGCGGTCTACCCCCAGCAAGCGGGCGCTGACAGACAGCACCAGCATCACCGCAATATTTGTGGCAAGAAATAACAACATGCGTTTCATGGGAAGTCTCCTTGGGGGCTTACGCCCATTAAATCTAGACTGGCGAAGTGTACGACCCATTCAGCCACGAAAGAATCGAGTATATTCTTACTTAGTCTTCGGTTTTTTCGATTGGTTTAATAATATGAGCAAGCCGGAATTGAACTATAAGCACCTCCACTACTTCTGGACGGTAGCTAAAGAAGGCGGCGTGGCGCGCGCGGCGGAACGTCTGGGAGTCAGCCCACAAACCATCAGCGGGCAATTGAGCAAGCTGGAACGTGATATCGGACGTACACTATTCAATCAGGTTGGCCGTCGCCTTGAACTGACCGAGGCGGGCCGTGAAGCGTTGCGCTATGCAGATGAAATCTTCCTGCTGGGCGAACGATTGCGCGAAGCGCTTGATGAACCTGCATTAGGTCAAGCCAGCCGGCTTACCGTCGGCATTGCTGACTCGGTGCCCAAACTCGTCGCCTATCAATTGCTAGCCCCAGTAGTGGAAGCTGCCCCACAGTTACGCTTGGTCTGCCATGAAGGCGAGTTTGACGAACTCACGTCTGCCCTCTCGCGCCACAAGCTCGATATTGTGCTGTCCGACCGCGACCTGGGCCAAGCTCAGCAACGCCGTCTGGTAGCACGCCGGCTAGCTACCTGCCCTATTGGTATTTACGCTGCCAGAAGTTTGCTGGCCAAACCTGGGGCAGCGCGCAGCATTGCCGAATTCAGCCATGCACCCATGCTGTTGCCCAGCAAACGAACCAGCATGCGCGCACGACTTGATGCCTGGATGGAAGCCGAAGGCCTCAGACCCAACGTTGTCGGAGAATTTGACGATAGCGCGCTCCTGACTACATTCGGTGGAAACGGCGCAGGTTACTTTCCCGCCGCAACAGTGCTGACTGAGATGCTGTCACGCCAATACGATACCGAGCTGGTCATTGAGCTTAGCGATGTCAGCGAGGGCTATTACGCCATCAGCCTACCTTCCCGCCTGCCCAACCTGCATGTCGCCCGGCTTTTGCAGTCTGCATCGCTTTGAATCGGTTTATAACCTCACTGCAAGAACCTGTTCAAAATTTCGCGAGCTAGAGCGAGATAAGGCGAAAACACTCGAGGAAGCGGAGTTTACTCATGGTAAATGAGCATTCCGAGGGTGTTTTCAACGCCGGATTGCTGATGCGCAGCAGACTTTGAACAGATTCTCAGGAACTTAACAGCGCCTGCCGCAAATGCTCCGGAATATTCGACAACACCAGCGTATCGCTGTGCTTGTCGTAAATCACCGCGCCGGACCGTAAACTGCTGCGGTCGAATTCCAGCTTCCATTGCGGGGCGTTAGCCTTGAAGCGCACCAGGGGTTTAATGGCGCGTTTATCGGGGATAAAACCACTCGACAATGCCAAGTCCTGATCGGCGAGTTGGTTTTGCAAACGCTCTGGCGCATCAGGCCAAGCCTTATTGGCAATCTGGTCCAGGCTCAGTGGTAACCCCTCGTCGCCCAACTCATCCAGAAACACATGTGCGCGTTCAAAAAGCTGATCGCGCTGAGTGGGTGGTAGCGCTTGGCTTTCTGCAAATTGCGCCAGCCCTTGCACAAGCTTCTGGGTTTCGCGCAGGGCTACCACAACATCGTTACAACCCAGGAACAATTTGAAGTAATTGGCAACCTCTCCCCTACCCTTTAAGAAGCTGATGTAACGTTCAGCACCACGTCGCCAAGCATCCAGATCAATGCGGCCCGCAACGCGTAGATTGGTCAGATCAAGATGAATTGTTTCGATGATATCGAGGTCTTCGGTCATAGAGGTGCCTACTGCCTCAGAGATGATAGCAACCAACAGAAAATCGGCGGCCCCATTGTCCACCCTTGCTATCAACACATGTCCGCCATTAGCCAACTGTTCCTGCTCTACCCTGGTCAGCAAATGCTGCATCATCAACTGCGCCAGGGTAATAAAGTCGATGGCCTCCTCCACGACATGCTGGCGCACAAACCGCGGCATGGGAAAATTGTCTTCGTCTTCCTCAAACCGGCCATAACCCTTGCCAACTCTTTCGCCGTACTGCTTGCAAAGCTTATCAACCAGCCGTTGAGCACTTGCCGTGATCGGCAGTTGGCCGGCACGCAACGCAATCGTTGCGGGGCCATGCGCATCTTTTTGTAAGTGATGAATAACAAGATTACGTATGGTATTGAGCGGCGCGGTCATAGCAGTGATCAAGCAAACGAAAATAGGGGACGCATTTTCCCATCAGACAGCGAATGCGTGGGACTTTGCACGCATTACCTTGCTTGATATAAAAACAAAACCGGCATAAGCCGGCTTTGTTTTTTGCACATCGTCTAGGTTTACCGCCCAAACCACTACTCTGTATAAAACGCCAATGGGCCTGTACTGGTAATGCCAAGGTTGAAGTGCTGGTTTGGACTTGTAAGCTGCCCCATCTGCTCAGCATTGCGCACAATTTCATGCAGCAATTCCAGCTCTTTGAACTCCTCTACCAGATCGCCATCGCCATTGAGCAATACTTCAATGCGCAGCTTGTCCGGATGGTTGCCCACAACCTTGATACGGCTGCCTTCACCCCACCATTGCAATTGAACCGGTGGCGGCACAGGTAACTTCTGCCGGGCAAACAGCTCGGCAAGCAACTTGCCATAAGCCGCCAGGCTGACAGCAGCCTTTGTGCGGATCGCATCCAGATGTACGCCAGCCTTATCCGGTGCAATGCCGAAAATACGAGCCAGGCCTTCATCCAGCCGACTGTCCTTCACTGCATCCATTCGCTTTGCTCCTGAAGTAAGAATTTGTCGGCGCAAGACTCACACCAACCCCGTTCATCATTCTCTACTGTTATAGCGGGATTGAGAACGGGCTCCAATTGAATTTTTCGATGGCGCTTGGCGCCAACTTACAAACAGTCGCAAACAGCGCATGAATCGTAGTAACAGCTGCACAGACCGCCTGTAAGCAAACCGCTTTCTTCGAGCCCGTTCACAGCAGCACAAACTCATGAATAGGTTCACTAAATAGAGCGCGGCGAGATGCTTAGTCCTTGGCTAGTCGATTTAGTTCATAAATAAGTTCCAAAGCAGACCGCGGCGTCAAACTATCCGGGTCAACGGCCAACAACCGCTCAAGTAACGGATGGGGTTCCGGCTCGGCAGCTTCCACTGCGGGCACTGCAAACAGATCTCCCTGCCCGGATTGGCCAGCCCGCTGGTTTTCCAGCTCAGTCAGATAACGCTTGGCCTGACGTATCGTATCCCTGGGCACACCCGCCAGCTGCGCCACCTGTAAACCATAACTCTGGCTGGCCGGCCCCTCCTCAACACTATGCAAAAAGACGATCTTGTCTTTGTGCTCAACGGCATCGAGATGCACATTGGCAACCTGTTGGTAATCAACCGCCAGTCGCGTCAACTCAAAGTAATGGGTAGCAAATAGCGTGTAGCTGCGGTTTTTCTCAATCAGCGCACGGGCAATCGCCCAAGCCAGAGCCAGGCCATCAAACGTGGAGGTACCGCGCCCCACCTCATCCATCAACACCAGGGCGTGCTCGCCTGCGTTGTTAAGGATATTGGCCGTCTCAGTCATTTCAACCATAAAGGTCGAACGACCACCCGCCAAATCGTCGCTTGCCCCGATACGGGTGAAGATACGATCAAGCCGGCCGATGACAGCCTCCTTGGCTGGCACAAAGCTGCCTATCTGCGCCAGCAGCACAATCAACGCGGCCTGCCGCATATAGGTCGACTTACCACCCATATTCGGGCCGGTGATCAATAGCAGTTTGCGGCCGGCATCGAACCGCAAATCGTTCGCGATGAAGGCTTCGCCTGAGGCATCGCGCAACTGCTGCTCCACCACCGGGTGCCGGCCAGCAGTAATGCTCAGTACCGTGTCATCGCGAAAACCTGGTGCCACCCAATCAAGCGTAACAGCCCGGTCTGCCAAGCAGCACAATACATCCAACCCCGCCACGGCCTGCGCCACCAATTGCAGGTTGATGACAGCAGGCACCAGCATATCGAGCAATCCTTCATACAAGGACTTCTCCAATGCCAGCGACCGCTCCTGCGCCGACAGCGCTTTGTCTTCAAACGTCTTGAGTTCAGGTGTGATGTAGCGTTCCGCATTCTTCAACGTCTGCCGACGGCGGTAATCGTCCGGGATCTTGTCGCCATGCGAGTTGGTGATCTCGATATAGAAACCATGTACCCGGTTGTATTCCACCTTCAGGTTGGGAATACCGGTGCGCTCACGTTCTCGCACCTCCAGCGCCAACAGGAAATCGCCATGATTGGTCTGAATAGCGCGCAGCTCATCAAGCTCTGCATGAAAGCCGTCTCGGATCACCCCACCATCGCGAATCACCACCGAGGGTTCATCCATCACCGCTCGGATGAGCAAATCCACCACCGACTCCGGGGGCGTCAGCTGACGGCCAATCTCTTCGAGCAATGCATTGGCAGGCATCAGCGGCAGCAAGGTAGGCAAAGTGCGCAAGCTGTCACGCAAAGCCGATAGATCGCGCGGACGAGCTGAGCGCAAGGCGACCCGGGCAGCGATACGCTCGATGTCGTGGATGTTCGCCAGCTGTTCACGCAAGCTATCCAGCGACTGCATTTCTGTCAATGCCGCAACCGCATCGCGCCGGCGCGCCACTTTGGTCTGGTTGCGCAACGGGTGATGCAACCAATGCCGTAGCAAGCGGCTGCCCATGGCTGTCGCACAGGTATCCAGGAGCGAAAACAAGGTTGGCGACGCTTCACCGCGTATTGTTTCAGTCAGCTCCAGATTGCGCCGGGTAGCCGCATCCAGCGTCAAGTACTGGCCAGCCTGCTCTACCGCCAGGGTATTTACATGCGGCAACGCCCCGCATTGCGTCTGCCGGGCATATTCGAGCAATGCACCTGCCGTGCCGACGGCCACACCCGGCTCGTCCACGCCGAAGCCGCTCAAGTCTTGCGTCTGAAATTGCCGGGCGAGGTTACGTGCGGCTGTTTCCACATCGAACTGCCAGCTGGCGATTCGCTTGACCGAATACCCTGCCGCAGCGGGGAATTCGAGTGCCAAGTCCTCTGGCAGCAACACTTCAGCAGGCTTCAGGCGCTCCAGCTCACTCGCCAAAGCTTCCGGCGCTGTTTCGAGCAGACGGAATTCACCCGACGCCAACGACAACCACGCCAACCCCAACCGGCCCTTCATCGCGTTCACAGCCAGCAACAGATTTTCGCGCTTGTCATCCAGCAGTGCAGCATCAGTCAAGGTACCTGGGGTAAGAATGCGTACTACTCGCCGCTCCACCGGGCCCTTGCTGGTAGCAGGATCACCGATCTGCTCGGCAATCGCCACGGACTCACCAAGCTTCACCAGCTTGGCGAGATATCCCTCGGCAGCATGATAGGGAATGCCTGCCATCTTGATTGGCACGCCCGCAGTCTGGCCACGGCTGGTCAAGGTGATGTCAAGCAAGCGTGCTGCCTTGACCGCGTCATCGAAAAACAGCTCGTAGAAATCACCCATCCGATAAATAAGCAGTTTGTCTGGATGCTGGGCCTTCAGCGCCAGAAATTGCTGCATCATCGGGGTATGGGTGGGTGTCGTCATAGGAATTGGCGCAGGAAAATGAAAAAGCCCAGCCAAACTGGCCGGGCTTGCGATTATAAGGCGCCATTTTGCCTCAGATGCACCTTATGAGGATCGCTAGTACCCGCCCACATCGAGCATTACTAGCACTACCGCTGCGCTGGATGCTGACATTGGGTTGTGTCCTAGCGGCTGAGAGAGTGAGTTGGTCGAACAATCTGCCTACCGGCTCGCCAGTTTGGTAGACTCTCTATCGCAGCCCTAGGCTATGTCCTCTCCCAGCACATACTGGTGAACGACGCTAGGTTCGAATTGGCCCCGAGTGATCGGGGCCATCTCATTTCTGCCTGGCTAAGACGCTAGACCGGCAGACCATGTTCAATCTTCACCAGAATAGCCACAACCTTTTCCAACCCATCCGGTTGGATTGCGCAATGTGCTGGCGAACCATCAAGCAGCCGATGCGGGCTCTGTAACCATTGCCTGGCTCGCTCGGAATCACCAAAAACCTTCACGGCATAGGCTTCAAGGTCAGCGACGTTCTTGACCTGGATACTCATATCAGTCTCCTTGCTGTCGCAAGCTAGTTCGGTCAGAGCAACGTAACGCGTGCGCTATGCCGGGAGCGACTCGGGACGAGGGTCAAAACGAACCAGATACCCTCCGAATTTTGTCACATTAGGTGGCTGGCTAACCATTTGCAAGTCTTAGAAAAAATGACGGGTTAAGTGACATATATTGATGTCCCACCAGTTCAGATCCATACTGTCACGTAATCGAACGTATATGTGACAGGTGCGACATGCTGGTTGGCTACATGCGGGTATCTAAGGCGGACGGCTCCCAAGCCACCGACCTGCAGCGCGATGCGCTGATCGCTGCCGGGATCAATCCGGCACATCTCTACGAGGACCATGCGTCCGGCAAGCGTGAGGACCGCCCCGGCTTGACGAGCTGCCTGAAGGCGCTACGGGCCGGCGACACGCTGGTTGTGTGGAAGCTGGACCGACTCGGGCGCGATTTGCGGCATTTGATCAACACCGTGCATGACCTGACCGGGCGTGGCATCGGCCTGAAAGTACTGACCGGCCACGGGGTAGCCATCGACACCACGACCGCCGCCGGTAAGCTGGTCTTTAGCATCTTCGCCGCGCTGGCCGAGTTCGAGCGTGAGTTGATTACAGAGCGCACCGTCGCAGGCTTGGCTTCTGCGCGCGCACGCGGCAGGAAGGGCGGCCGGCCATTCAAGATGACCGCCGCCAAACTGCGACTGGCGATGGCGGCAATGGGGCAACCAGAAACCAAGGTCAGCGATCTTTGCCAGGAACTTGGCATTACACGGCAGACCCTGTATCGACATATCTCCCCGAAAGGCGAGCTACGCTCTGATGGCGTGAAATTACTTGAACGAACCCGAATGTAACTTTCCAGATTTAAATATCGGAGCGGAGCAAGCAAATGAAATTATCACAAACCCTATACATCATCGGCAATGGTTTTGATCGCCACCATAATATTCCTTCTAATTACAGTGATTTTGGCGGTTACTTAAAAACCGTTGACTCTAACACTTACAGAGAGATCGAAAATTACTTCGGTGTCGATGATAAGTTTTGGTGGCAGTTTGAAGAGAACCTAGCAAACTTCGATGCAGACACTGCCATTGATGGTGCCATGACGTATCTCATGCCATATGGCGCAGAAGACTGGAGCGACTCAGGGCATCATGACTACCAGTACGAATTGGATCGTGTAGTAACCGCGATTAGCGGAACAATGCGAAATCATTTTGCCGACTGGATTCAGCAACTCCCCATCCCGGAAGTTGAACACTTCAACGGAGATTTGCTACCACTTAGTCCGCATGCTTGCTACCTCAATTTCAACTATACGCAGACCCTGCAACAAACCTACCGCATTCCTGACCAGCAGATTCTCCACATACACGGAAATGCGAGCAATCCAACTAATAAGCTCATTCTTGGTCACGGCTGGATACCTAAACCGCACGAACTACCCGGCCATGGTATTGATCCAGAAGAAGCAGACACGCGTATTTTGGAAGGTTATCAGATTGTCAATGGCTATTTCTCCTCAACCTTCAAGCCAACTAACAAGATCATCGAGGATCAGCAACCGTTCTTTAGGAGCTTGCGGTCGGTACGACAAATTTTTGTGATGGGCCATTCACTTTCCGAGGTGGATTTTCCATATCTCTCAGAGATCATCGAAAAAATCGATAAATCCACCGTGACTTGGAAGATCAGTTATCACGAAGATCCAACTGAAGCACAGAATAAATTCGCCAAGCTTAACGTCGATGAATCTCTCGCAACATTTGCGCGCATGAATGACATTGATCAGTGGAGTGATAATTTTTCGGCAGAGTAAGAACAACGTAAACAGCTTCCAAGTACGACCAGTGCATTTGCGTTCTGACATCTTGTGCACTCGTCTTTTGAAAATGACAGCGGGATAGGCATGCTGGCTTTCTCAATAAGATGTTATTGAGAATCGTATTCATTTGCATAATTAACTGATGTTACGCAGCCCAAACACGCCCAATGCGGCATGCTATGAACTATGAACCAACAGCACCTTGAGTTGTACACGGACTACCTAATCACCAGCTTTGGCCAGACTACCGCCACGGGATTGTCTGCCATGTTATCCGGCGACATCAGCCACGACGCTGTGACACGCTTTCTGTCTGCTCGCGACTACACCGCCCGCGACTTGTGGCTGGCCGTGAAGAAAACCGTCCGCCAGATCGAAACTGACGACGCCGTACTGATCTTTGACGACACCATTCAGGAGAAGCATTGGACCGACGAGAACGACATCATGTGCTGGCATTTCGATCACTGCCAGGGTCGCATGGTCAGGGGGCTCAACCTCCTCAATGCGCTGTATCACGCCCAAGGCGTTTCGGTGCCGGTGGCTTTTGAGATCATCCGTAAACCGAACCACTTCTGCGATATCGTCACTCGGCAGGAGAAGCGCAGTAGCGACGTGACCAAGAACGAACTGCTGCAGAAGATGTTCAACCTCTGCGTCAACAACCAGCTCAAGTTCCGCTATGTGTTGATGGATAGCTGGTTTTCGGCGAAGGAGAACTTTGATTTGATTCGTGGCAGACGCAAGCACTTTGTCGCGGCATTGAAAGACAACCGGCTGGTGGCGCTCAGCGCCGCTGACCGACAGCAGGGCCGCTTCGTGCGGGTGGATTCATTGGTGTTATCGGATAAGCAGACGGTGCGTGGCTGGCTCAAGGGTTTCGATGAAGAAGTCTTGATTGTCCGGCGCGTCTTTACAAACAAAGACGGCAGCAGCGGTGAGTTGAATCTGGTGTGCAGTGATCTGACGTGCGACGGCGAGCAGGTCGCCCAACTCCATCAGAAACGGTGGAAGGTAGAGGAGTTCCATAAATCGCTGAAGTCCAATGCGGGTTTGGCGAAGTCACCGACACGTCGGGTACGAACCCAGCAAAACCACGTGTTCATGTCGATGTACGCGGTCTTCAAGTTGGAGTGCTTGAAGATGACGCACAAACTCAACCACTTCGCCTTGCGCTCCAGGCTTTACATCAAAGCCATCAAACTGGCCTATGACGAGCTGCTGGAGATGCGAGCGGCTGCGTAACATCAGTAATTAACCAACTTGATCCAGATCAAGCCATACCGGCTGGGCCTCAACTCAAGCCTGTATCGAGTTATTACCCAGTCAGTTTTGCTCGCCACTCAACCCATGTTCGACGGCATACACCGCTACCTGCACCCTACTACTCAGGTTGAGCTTCTTGAGTATGTTCTGCACGTGGATCTTGACCGTGCTCTCCGCCACATCCAGATGGCGGGCGATTTCCTTGTTGCTCTCACCGCGGGTCAGGCATTGCACAATTTCCCGCTCACGGGCAGTCAGCCGGTCACGCTCAGGCGGTTGGGGCGCAGTGGTTGCACTAGTAACCGGTTGTGCACGAAATTGGGCGACCAGTTTCGCCGTCATGCTGTCTGCAATGACCGGCTCCCCCTTTTGGGCGCGACGTATGGCAGCGGTCAGCGCCTCAGCCTCGATATTCTTGATCAGGTAGCCGCGTGCGCCATCGCGTAGCGCCACACCCAACTCATCGGCTTCTTCCGACACGGTGAGGATAATAACAGCGGCGCTAGGCAAGTCCTGCACCAGTAGCTGCAGGGTCTCCAGGCCCGACAAGCCCGGCATGTTCAAATCCAGCAGGATTACGTCCGGCCGATGCTCTTTAGCCCGTTTGATGCCCTCAACGCCATCAGCTGCCTCCGCAACAATCTCCATATCTGGCTCACGTTGTAAAAGTTGGCGCACGCCAGAGCGAAATAAACTGTGGTCATCAATCAGCAAAATACGAATAGTCATAAAGGGTTCCAAATGGACGTTCTACGCAGCCTGTCGTTCAGCGCGCGGCAAGGTAAGTTGGACGCTAGTGCCTGCACCGGGCTGACTATCGAGCTTTAGCTGAGCGTGCAAGCGGACAGCTCGTTCTTGCATGATATGCAAGCCCAAATGGCGCTCGGCGACTTCGGCCGGCTCGTAACCCTCGCCGTTGTCCTGGATCAACAGTTTAAAGTCTCGATGATTGCTTACTTTGACCTCTACCCTGCTGGCGTGGGCGTGCTTACGAACATTGGACAATGCTTCTTGCAGAATGAACAACACTTGCAGCTGTTGCTCAGGTGGCAGTGGTGCCCCTTCTCGTTCGTCGATCTGCAATATCACCTCAATGCCAGACTGGCGACGGAAGCGGATAACGGTGTCCTCTACAGCGGCAAGTAATTCCCCCTGCCCTAGCTTGCTGCGGAAATTCACCAATAGCTCGCGCACATCCTGATAGCTTTCATCTACACCGGTACGCAACAAAGGCACAATCTCAAGTGCCTCTGCCAGATCACCACGATGCATAGCTGAATCAAGCATCTGAACCTGCAGATTAAGGAAGTTCAACCCTTGTGCAATGCTGTCATGCAGTCCTTGAGCAACTAAATTGCGCTCTTCTGCCACTGCTAGCTGGCGAGCCTTGGCGCTAAGGCGACGATTATCCAGCGCCACTCCTAGATGTTGCCCCAGTGTTTCCAGCAGCTGTGCCTCTGCGGCAGGGACCTCGTGTGTGTCTCTGTAATGGAGTGAGAACGAGCCCAACACATCATCCCCGGTCACAACTCGAAACACCGCCAAGCCTTTGAAACCTTCTTTGGCGCAATGGAAATCCTCTGGCTTTGGCAGTTTACGAAAGTCGCGTATCACCACTACCCCTTGCTGGGTTGCTGTGCCGCAAAAGCAGGCATCAACCTTCATGCAGTGCTCGGTATCTTCCAGCTCTTCGGACAGACCTTCAGATACCACAATATGCAGCTTTTCACCTTGGGGATCGATCACCCTGATGCTGCCGCCATCTGCTCTGAACTGCTGCATAACCCGCTGCAGAAATCCGTGGCACAGCGCCTCAATTTCGTTGGGCTGGTTTAGGAATGCCGCCATGTCATATAGCGCGCCAAGTTCTCGATTCTGGTGAGCTAGTTGCGCAGTCTTAATCTGTACGCGCTCTTCCAGCTGACGATATAGCCCTTCCAGCTCGTCAGCCATCCGATTGAAACCCTGCGCAAGCACCCCGAACTCATCCTTGCTTTCTACCGGGAGCCGAACGCCAAATTCGTGCCCCGCCATGCGCCGCAAACCATCCTGCAGCTGCAGCACTGGCGAGATGATCCAAAGATAAAGTAGATAAATCATCGCTAAAGTACCTACACACCCTATCCCCAGAAGTACTGCTTGCGAGAGCCGCAATAAGGTGGTCTTGTCAGCGTTATCCGTTTCTATCATCTGCACTAGCTGATCAGCTTCGTGCACAAATACGCCTAGCGCTTCTAGGTAGCGCGTCTTGTCTCCGCCGCTCAATGCCAATTCAGCTGCTGGCTGCATTTGTCCCAGCCAGGTTTGCTCTACCAATCGCATCTGGCTACGAATGGCAGCATCACTTGGCAAAAAGAGGGGGCGAGAAGGTACCCCGCGCTGCAGGCGAGCCATCGTATCGAGCTGTGCTTGTAGCTCGTACCTCGCTTTTGTGGCGTGCTCAGGGAGGGCTTGTAGCAGTTCAATGCCAATCCTGTTAGCCCGCATACGCAGGCTGCCGGTGTCATTGATCGCAGCGCCGGCACCCTCCAGCTGCCATGAGAGCCATAGTGTCCAGCCGATCATACTTAACACGATCACGAGCGCGGTCAAGGCACTGGCAATAATGCGAGTCGACAAGCTATCCCGTAACAAGGGTTGTTCAACGGCCACAATGGCAGATGGAGCATTTGGCATGGTCTTGACCTAGTACATTTCACAGTAGTTGCCTGGCGCGTTATCCTGAGCCAGTTTCTTCATGGTACTGAGTAAATCCATCGTGACCTACCTTGCCTTGAGGCACCTACATATTGGTGCCGCCCTACTCAGCATTACCATGTTCACCCTACGAGGTGGCCTTGCCTTAACAGGGCAAGATTGGCGACGCTGGAAGCCTTTGCGTTGGCTGCCTCACGTCAACGATACCGTATTATTACTAGCCGCTATTAGCCTGGCGTACTGGAGCGGCCAGTACCCCATCCAGCAAAGTTGGCTTACTGCAAAAGTATTGGCGCTGCTGGCCTACATCGGCTTGGGCAAACTAGCCTTGCGTAGCGTCTTGCCATGCAGGCAACACGCTTGCTGGTTCGTGGCTGCACTGCTGTGCGTTGGCTATATCCTTGGCGTTGCTCATACACGTAGTGCCTGGCTGGGCACTAGCATCGGAACTAGTCTTCAAGAGGTTTGATTCAAATGCTAATGAGTTCTTATGGAATATGGAATCATTCGGGACCTCAACCACCGGTCACAGGCGGAAAGATCGCCACCTCCACGCCGTCAGGTATTGGCGTGTCACTGTCGGCAATGTTTTGATCTACCGCCACTCTAAATACCTTATCAGTCGCCAGTTCCTCAGCCCAAACGCCGCCACGGCCACGAAGGCCGGCCAGTAAATCAGCTACTGTCAGGCCACTACCGGATAGATTCACTGACTCGATGCTTAGCCCGAACACTTCGCGCAAGCGGGCAAAATACAGTACCTGAATATTCATTGAATTCAGCCTTTCCGGCGGATGTTGTCCGGTTTGGGCAACCGACTACCCAAATGTTCGAGGATAAAAGCAGCAACCCGCATCGGTTGATTAAGATCCAGCAGCGGCAAGGAGCAATCCACGTGCTGATCACTAGCCACCGCACACAAACCACTTAGTTCTCGAAACAAGGGTGCTTGGCCAAGCGAAGGGCGAAATACCTCCAACCGAGGAACGTGAAAAGCCTTGAAGCCCTCCACCAAGGTCAGATCGGCTGGCGCCAGCCGAGCCAGCTGAGCCAGCTGAGCTGCAAGATCAGGCTCTGCCTGATCTTGCAGCTCGTGGAAAATCGCAAACCTATAGGGCGTAGCCAGCAAGACTTCGGCAGCACCCGCAGCCCGAAAACGTGCACTGTCCTTGCTCGGCGGCTCGAACTGCACGTCGTGGTGGCTGTGCTTGATCACATTTACCCGTAATCCGGCCGCTGCGAAAATCGGCAGCAGGGCTTCGATCAAGGTGGTCTTGCCACTGCCGGAACGGCCAACCAGCGCGAACGCCTTATTCATGCGCCCTCCGGTACCAACGGGCAGACCAAGGGCAGAAAGGCATCGGCGCGGGGTGAGTAGGCCAGTAGCGAACCGGTATCCAGATCAAAGTACCAGCCATGCAGGGTCAGCGTGCCGGCATCGAGGCGGGTCTTGATCCAGGGATAACTTTCCAGATTACCCAGCGACACCAGGATAGCCGCCAGCTCGCAGGCGCGGCGCCGTTCGGCATTGCTGGCGTGCGGCAGTTGCTGCATCACCCGCGCGCGGGCCGGCTCAGCGATGCGTATCCAGCGGCCGATGTAATCCATCGGTGCCTCGCCGCTAAAACGTTGCTCCACCAGCGCCCGGATGCCGCCACATTGGGCGTGGCCCATGACAATGATGCGGGCCACCTGCAGCTGCTCGATAGCAAACTGAACGGCCGAGGTCACCCCGGCAAAGTGCTGGTTGGGATCGCACGGCGGCACCAGATTGGCCACATTGCGCACAGTAAAGATGTCGCCGGGGTCGCAGCCCAGCAGCAGCGCCGGGTCGACCCGCGAATCGCAGCAACCTATCAGCAAGGTGCTGGGGTGCTGGCCGGCCTGCAGCTCGCGGTATAGACCAGGCTTGTCGTCAAAATACTGTTGCTGGAAGCGCTGGAAGCCGTCGATGAAGCGTTCGAGGTCGTGCATGGCCAGCTCCTTCAGCCACCTGTTTGCGACATGAAGCGAATGATCTTGGCGGGTTGATCGTTGAATTCGTGGCGCTCTGGCTTGCTGGCGATACCGGCGTGGATGGCAGCGATCAGCTCGTCGTCGCTGGCGCCAGCGCGCAGCAGACGACCCAGCGGCACCTGGTCGTCCTGGCCCAGACACAGGTACAGCGTGCCATCCACCCCCAGCCGCACCCGGTTGCAGGCGGCGCAAAAGTGTTGCGACATGGGGGTGATCACCCCCAGGCTCGACTGACCATTGGCACTGGTCCAGTAGCGGGCTGGGCCGGCACCCTGGCCCTTGATCTCGGGCACCAGCCCGAACTGTCTGGCCAATTGCTGGCCTAGCCGGCTCAGATCCAGGCCCTGGGTCTGGCGGCCGGTGTCACCTATCGGCATCGGCTCGATCAACCGCAGCACAAAGCCGTGCTGCAGCGAAAAATCCACCATCCGCGCCACATCGGCATCGTTGACGCCGGCCTGCACAACCATATTGAGCTTGATCGGTGCAAAGCCTGCCGCCTGGGCGGCTTGCAGGCCAGCCAGCACGTCGCCCAGGCAGTCGCGGCCGGTAACGCGGGCAAAGCAGGCGTCGTCCAGGCTATCGAGGCTGATATTTAAGCGCTGCACCCCGGCAGCCTTCAGTGCCTGGGCGTGCTGGGCCAGCTGGGTACCATTGCTGGACAGCGACAGATCACGCAAGCCAGGCAGCGCCGCCAGCTTGCCGGCCAGCTCGCTGATGCCGCGCCGCAGCAGCGGTTCACCGCCGGTGAGGCGTACCTTGCCTACCCCTAATTGCACAAACAGCCCCACCAGCCGGCTCATCTCGGCATGGCTCAACCAGTTGGCGGGCTCTTCAAAGCCTTTGAAACCCTTGGGCAAACAGTAAGTACAGCGTAGGTCGCAGCGATCAGTGACCGATACCCGCAGGTAGTCGATACGGCGCTGGAACGGGTCGATCAGAACGGGTGGTGCGGGGTCGGCATGCATGGCAACAGCCCTTGGGGAGTCTGGCTGCCATTGTGCGCAAAGCGGTAGTTACTCGCCATTCGCTGGTGGAACTAGTCACTTTGGTGGGGTGATTAGCCACTCAGGCCAATTCACTCTCGGCACAGAATCGTGCCAACAAAGCGCCGGCCTGGGCTGCAGGCCATTGCAGGCGTACGGTATGTCCGTCACCTGGCGCTTCGCTAAGTGCAATGCCATCCAGACTCTGCAAGGCGAATAACCGCATCTGCTGATTGCCCTGCGGCTGGATCAACTCCAATCGCTCGCCTACCCGAAACTTGTTCTTTACTGCCACTTCAGCCCAGCCATCGGTTACTCGAAGTACATCGCCCACATACTGGCTACGCGCCAAGCGCGAATGACCATGCAGGTAGTTTTGTGCCTCCTGGCTGGGGTGGCGTTGGTAGAAGTAATCGGTGTAACCACGGTTGGATAGGCCGTCCAGCTCGGCCAGCAGCGCTGGGTTGAAAGGCTGGCCGGCCAGCGCGTCATCAATCGCACGCCGGTAAGTTTGGGCGGTACGCGCCACGTAGTAGCGTGATTTGGTGCGGCCTTCAATCTTAAGCGAATCCACTCCGATCTTAACCAGCCGCTCCACGTGGTGTAGCGCCCGTAGATCCTTGCTGTTCATGATGTAGGTGCCGTGTTCATCCTCACTGATCTCCATCAATTCTCCGGGTCTGCCACCCTCTTCGATCAGGTAGGCCCGGTCAGTCAGCAGATGGCGTGGTACCGACCCCGCGCTGGCAAAGGACTGATTGGCATCCTCCTGCGCCTGGCCAAAATCGAACCCAATCTTTTGTATTTGACCCGCACTGTCCTCACAGCCGTTATGCAATTTGTAATCCCAACGGCAGGCATTGGTACAGGTGCCTTGATTGGGGTCGCGGTGGTTGAAATACCCTGACAGCAAGCATCGGCCCGAATACGCGATACACAATGCGCCATGCACGAATACCTCCAGCTCCATGTCTGGACACAATTGGCGAATTTCTGCCACTTCATCAATCGACAATTCACGCGAGAGGATGATGCGGGTGAGGCCTAGTGCCTGCCAGAATTTCACCGCGGCATAGTTGACGGTATTGGCCTGTACGCTCAGATGAATCGGCATCTCCGGCCATTTCTCATGCACCAGCATGATCAGGCCTGGGTCGGCCATGATCAACGCATCAGGCCGCATATCGATCACGGGCGCCATGTCGGCCAGATAGGTTTTGACCTTGGCGTTGTGCGGCAGCAGGTTGGAGGCCACAAAGAACTGCTTGCCGCGCCTATGGGCTTCGGCAATGCCGGTACAGAGGTTTTCCAGCTTGAAGTCATTGTTGCGGGCGCGCAGGGAGTAGCGCGGCTGACCAGCGTAAACCGCATCGGCGCCAAAATCGAAGGCTGTACGCATACGGTCAAGGTCGCCGACTGGCAAAAGTAATTCTGGCTTGGTCTGTGACATGGAGATATTGGGGGAGAAAAGACTGTGCCCTACGACTGGTTTGCAACCGATCGCAGAGGCTTAGGGCCAGTTCAATGGTTCGATTTGAGCTCGCCACCCCGGCCTGTAGAAAGCCAGCCGAAAGATCGGTATCTGCCCTCCAGCTAGTGCAACGAAACCACTTCGCCACCTGCATTAAATGCCAGTAAGTGCTGCACCCTGCCCTGCTTGATCACGTCAAGCATGCGGTTCAGGTGGGGTTCTGCTTCTGCTGCACTAGGTGGCTGGCCAGCGCGGCCGGACAGACTGGCGGCAAACATCAGCTGCCAGGTCGGCCCCATCATGGCTGCTTCCGCCTGCAGGCTGGCGAAATCACTCAGCTCGGCCGGCAGTTTGTCGGCGCACATCAATGGCGCCAAGGTACCGCCCTGGCCCGCTTCAAAACGGGCGCGCTGCTCCGGGCTGGCGTCGCTAGGTAGTTCCGCCGTAACAAAGACAAACAACAGCCGCTGCGGTTGATCCTGCGCGTGGGCGGCATTCAGCAAATCGGCAAAGGAGGAAAGCTGCATAACGGTAGTCCTAGGTGCAGGGGTGCTTCAAATTTCGAATGAGGCGGTTTGATCGCCCACGGGCAAGCTGGTGCTATCTGGTTTCATTGCACCAAGGGATTGTCGGCGCCTTCCAGTTCGATGCCTTCAATCCGGGCGCGCCCCACCAGCAATTGCAGATATTGGCGCCAGGCAGCGTCGCGGCTGGCGGTTTGCAATGCATGGGCAATGCTGTCGGCTACCTGTTCATAGGGTAGCAAGCGGCCGTCCAAGCGGCGGGCAACCCGCACGATATGCAGGCCAAAACGGGTTTCCAACAAGCGCGGCAGAATTTCACCCGGGTTCATGGCAAACACCATCCGCTCAAATTCCGGCACCGTATCCCCCCGGCTCAATTGGCCGAGATTGCCACCGACTTCGGCCGATGGGCAGTTCGATACCGCACGGGCCACATCGACAAAGGTATCGGGGGCAGCCAGCAAATCCTGCAGGGTCTGTTCAGCCAACACGCGCAATGCCTCCAGCGGCACCCTGGGGGTTACCTGGAACAGGATGTGATCGACCTCGACCAGCTCACCCACCGTAAAGTGTTGCGGGTGCTGCTCGTAATGGCGGCGACAGCTCGCTTCATCGGGCGTGGGGATATTCACTTCCGCGGTCAACAGTACCTCAATGACAGCCTCGTCACTCCCGGTCGGCAAGCCGAGCCGGGTTGCTTCATCCAGCAAGATGCGCCGCAAAGCCAGCGTGGTCACCGCACGCTGGAGCGGGTTGGATGCGTCTTGATGTTGCGGCAGTTCACGCTCGACTTCGCTGTCTTCGATTTCGTAGCCATTGATAACGATTGCCATGATTTGCGCTCCTGTTGCCGACAGCTGTCGGCCTGACGTTCATACCAGCCTGCCTGCGGCCGGCTGGCGTAACAGCCCAAGCAAAGGGCTTATTTGGGCACGGCGGTATACAGCCGGGTCACCTCATCCATCACTTCCACCAATCGCTCACTGGTGGTGGCGATATGGGCGGGATCACCCTGCGGCTGGTTCAGGGCGTTTTCCAGAAAATGCCATTGCTGGTCAGCCAATTCCAACTGCCGGCGGATGGCAACGCTGTTGACCGGTGCTTTCTCCAGGCTGGCCAAAGCCCCACCGAGTTCGGTGCGGGCTTGCTCGGTCGCATCGCGCTGGGCGGCACCATCCACACCCAGTCTTTGCATCAATGCGTACTTGGCCAGCCGCTAGCTCAGCATCCGGGTGCGGCCCGCCAGGTTGACCCAGCGGCCGCTATCGCTGCCGCTGGCTTCCTGCAGGCTCAAGGTCAGCTGGTGGCTGGCGGCCAGGATCAGCTCGGCCTGCTTCTCCACCTGCAAGGCGGTATCGCGATTAGGGCGGAAAGCCAGCAATGGCTTGAGTTTGTGCCATTCGGTACCCAGCATTTCAAGATCGGTATTGCTGGCTGACTTGAGCGAGACCTGCTGGTGCAGCTGGGTTTGGCTGGCATCAAAACGGAAGATGGATTCGCGCAATTGACGGTCAGCCGCCTCGCTCAGGACGCCCAGGCCCAACTGGGTGTAGTTCTTGACGATACGCTGGCTGAGCATGCGTTGCCGGCCGGCTAGGTTGACCGCATCCAGCGCGGCGGCCGACGGCATATTGGCGGCAACACAGGGTAATACCGTGGGAGCCAGCACAAGGCTGGCGGCGACGAGCAACTTGATGAAACGGATAGGCATGATGGGTTTAAGTCGAGGGGGAAACCGGCCGATGCTTTGCACCGGCCAGGGTAACGGTGAGACTTAGGGGCGCTTAACGAGGACGTACCAGTTGCCAGGCACGGCCCAAGTAGGTGACTGAAGCAAACCCGCTCCAGACATGCACCAGCCGGGTGAACGGAAAGATCACGAACAAACTCATGCCCATAAACAGATGCAGCTTGAACAGGGTGTGGGCGCCAACGATATAGGCCGCCGCATCGCCCTTGAAGGTGACGATATGCTGTGCCCAAGTCATCAGCAGCACCATTTCATACCCATCTCTATGCTGGGCGGAAACAAAGATGGTGGCGAGACCCAAGAGTAGTGTGGCCAGAATCCAAACCAGCAGCACCTTGTCGCCCGGTTTGGTAACGGCCGCGATGCGTGGGTCGCTCAGGCGGCGGTGTAGCAGAATGACCAGGCCCAGCAGGCAGATTGTCCCCATGATGCCACCCGCCACCATAGCAACGAGCTGCTTGAAGCCATGGGTTACCCCAAGCGCATCCCACACTGCCACCGGCATAAGCAAGCCAACCAGATGGCCAAAGAATAGGCCGATGATACCGATGTGGAAAAGAATATTGCCTAAGCGCAGATTGCCACGATGCAGCATCTGCGAGCTATCGCTCTTCCAAGTGTATTGCTCGCGCTCGAAACGCGCCAGACTGCCAAAGATAAAGACGGCAAAGGCAATATATGGGTAGATGCCGAAAAAAAATTGGTGCAGGTAGCTCATGATGGTGCTCCCTAGAAATCAATGTGCGCTGGCAGCGCGTGGATAGAACTGCACAGTGTGCGTACCGTTCATGCTGGGTTTGAGCAAAGGTTCGACACCATCGGCACCGGGGCCGAAGGTTTCCATCGCTTCGTCCATATCGCGCACTGGTGGGTCGGTCTGCTCCAGCGGCACGACATCGGTCAGCGTGCAGAGCACGGCAAACACGGTGGCGTAGGGGCTGTCGTTACGGCCCAGGCGCCGACCGATGGCGGCCAATACGTGAATTGCCTCGCCCAGCAATGCTTCGGCCTGGGATGGCTCAACTAGACTCAGATACTCAAGGAACAGCGGTACGTGATCGGGCAGCTCGGCGTCATCTGGCTCAAAGCCGTGCTGCTGGTATTCATGCAGCAGATCAACCATGGCCTGGCCACGATCACGGCTTTCGCCGTGTACGTGCTCGAACAGGTGCAGCGAATGTGCCGGGCTGCGATCAAAGGTGCCAACATAGTTTTCCTGCAGCGCGATCAGCTCGCTCTGTTTGAAGTAGTCAGTCAGCAGGCTCAAGGCTTCCCAGGCATCGGGATAAGCATCGAGCGCATCATCGATTTCCGACAGCGCGTCGATAAGGTCTTGCTCTGGGTAGCTGAGCAAGGCGGAAAGAATGCGGTAAAGACTCATGGTGTGCTCCTGAAACGATGGGGGAAGACCGCGCAGCACAACGTCCCGGAAGGCTGCGCTCCCTCCCCTGTCGTTTACTCCTCCGTTGTCACTGGCTTTTTGCGCGACTTGGGCATGTCGACAAAGATCACGCTACCCTGCGGCTTTTTGCCGAACAGCGAGCCTTCCGAAGTGCCGCCCGAGCAACCATTTCCAAAGGTAAAGCCGCAGCTGCCCTTGTCGTTGAAGCTGTCCTCGACCATTTCCTTATGGCTAGTCGGAATCACGAAGCGGTCTTCGTAATTGGCAATCGCCATAATCTGGTACATGTCTTCCACCGTGGCGGCATCCAGACCGACCTTGCTGATCAGGCTGGTCTCGGCGCGGCCGTATACCACTTCGCTACGCTTGTAAGCGCGCATGGCGATCATGCGTTCCAGCGCGGTAACCACCGGCTGTTCCTTGCCAGCAGTCAACAGGTTGGCCAGATAGCGCACCGGAATACGCAGGCTCTTCACGTCTGGAATGATGGTGTTGCCCACGGTGCTGTGCGGCATACGACCAGCCTCTGCCGCGCCCTGAATGGGCGAGAGCGGCGGGATGTACCAAACCATGGGCAGCGTGCGGTACTCGGGATGCAGCGGGAAGGCCACCTTCCACTCACAGGCCATCTTGTAGACCGGGCTCTTGCGGGCGGCTTCCAGCCAACTCTCCGGGATACCTTGCTTGCGGGCTTCGGCGATCACGGCCGGCGAGTGCGGATCAAGGAAAACCTTAAGTTGCTCTTCATACAGATCCTGCTCGTTCGGTGCGGATGCCGCAGATTCGATCATGTCGGCGTCGTACAGCAGCACGCCCAGATAACGGATACGTCCTACGCAGGTCTCCGAGCAGACGGTCGGCTGACCCGCCTCAATACGTGGGAAGCAGAACGTGCACTTCTCGGCCTTGCCGGATTGCCAGTTGTAGTAAATCTTCTTGTACGGGCAGCCGGAGATACACATCCGCCAGCCACGGCACTTGTCTTGATCCACCAAAACGATGCCATCGTCTTCCCGCTTGTAGATCGAGCCCGACGGGCAGGAAGCGACACAGGTCGGGTTCAGGCAGTGCTCGCACAGGCGCGGCAGATACATCATGAAGGTGGACTCGAAGGTCGAGTACAGCTCCTTCTGCACGCCTTCAAACAGCGCATCGCGGGAACGGGAGCTGAACTCGCCACCCAGATCGTCTTCCCAGTTCGGGCCCCATTCGATCTTGTCCATCTTCTTGCCGGTAATCACCGATACCGGCCGCGCGGTGGGCGGTGTCTGGCTCAGTGGCGCGTTCTTCAGATGCTCGTAATCGTAGGTAAACGGCTCGTAATAGTCGTCAATCGCCGGCAGGTTCGGGTTGGCAAACAGATTAGCCAGAATCTTCAGCTTGCCGCCCTGGCGCGGTTGCAGCTTGCCATTGGCATTGCGCTGCCAGCCGCCATGCCACTTGCCCTGGTTTTCCCATTCCTTGGGGTAACCGATGCCGGGCTTGGTTTCCACATTGTTGAACCAGGCGTATTCCACGCCATCGCGGCTGGTCCAGACGTTCTTGCAGGTAACGGAACAGGTATGGCAGCCGATGCATTTGTCCAGATTCAGCACCATACCGACTTGGGCGCGGATTTTCATTTGGCGACTCCTTCTTCCTCAACACGCGGACCTTCCAGCCAATCCACCTTCTTCATCTTGCGCATCACCACGAATTCATCGCGGTTGCTGCCTACGGTGCCGTAGTAGTTGAAACCATACGCCTGCTGGGCATAGCCGCCGATCATGTGGGTAGGCTTGAGCACCGTGCGGGTCACTGAGTTATGGATGCCGCCGCGCTTGCCACTGGTTTCTGTGCCGGGCACGTTAACGATCTTCTCCTGAGCGTGATACATCATCGTCATACCTACCGGCACCCGTTGGCTAACCACCAGTCGCGCCGTCAAGGTACCGTTGACGTTGAACACCTCCACCCAGTCGTTGTCGACAAGGCCGGCTGCCTTGGCATCCTTTTCCGACACCCAAATATGTGGGCCGCCACGGCTGAGCGTAAGCATGCGCAAATTATCTGAATAGGTGCTGTGAATTCCCCACTTCTGGTGTGGGGTAATAAAGTTCAGCACCAGTTCTTTCTCACCATTCGGGTGGCGACCCAACATAGGCTTGATGGTTTTGGTATCGATAGCCGGCTTGTATACACAGAAGCCCTCGCCAAAATCCAGCATCCAGCGGTGATCCTGATAGAACTGCTGGCGGCCGGTCAGCGTGCGCCAGGGGATCAGCTCGTGGACATTGGTGTAGCCGGCGTTGTAGCTGACTTCTTCCGATTCCAGACCCGACCAGGTTGGCGCCGAGATGATCTTGCGGGGCTGCGCCTGCACATCGCGGAAGCGAATCTTGTCGTGTTCACGACCTACCGCCAGATGGGTATGGTCGCGCCCTGTGATCCTGGAGAGCGCATCCCAGGCCTTCACCGAGACATGGCCGTTGGTTTCTGGCGCAAAGGTCAGGATCATCTCGGAGGCGTCAATGGCACTATCCAGACGTGGACGCCCCTTGCTGACACCTTCCTCTGCCACCGTTTTGATCAGGCCAGCGATCTCATGTACTTCGTGCTTGGTATCCCAGTTGATGCCTTTGCCACCGTTGCCCAGCTTGTCGAGCAGCGGGCCGATGGAGGTGAACTTTTTGTAGATGTCGTTGTAGTTACGTTCTACCACCGTCATGTTCGGTGCCGTCTTGCCCGGAATCAGATCGCACTCGCCGTGCTTCCAGTCCTTCGGTTCCAGCGGCTGACCCAATTCCCCTGGGGTGTCATGCATCAGCGGGGTCAGCACGAGGTCTTTACGGGTACCCAGATAGGGGCCGCCGATCTCGCTGAACTTCTTGGCTAGCAGCTTATAAATCTCCCAGTCGGTTTTGCTTTCCCACAGTGGCTGCACGGCTTCACTCAGTGGGTGAATGAAGGGGTGCATGTCAGACGTATTCAAATCGTCCTTTTCGTACCAAGTGGCGGTTGGCAACACGATATCGCCGTACAAGCAGGTGGTGCTCATACGGAAATCCAGCACGGTCAACAGATCCAGCTTGCCCTCGGCTGCCTGATCATGGAACTTAACCTCGGAGGGCTTGATGGCATCTGCTTCATCGCCAAACATCGCGTTCTGAGTGCCCAGCAGGTACTTGAGGAAATATTCATGGCCCTTACCGCTGGAACCGAGGATGTTGGAGCGCCACACAAACATGTTACGAGGGAAGTTGGCGGGGTTGTCCGGGTCGTCGCAGCTCATCTGCAGACCGCCCGATTTGAGCTTGCTGGCAGCGAACGTAACCGGGTCTTGGCCAGCCGCTTCAGCTGCATCCACCACATCCAGCGGGTTGGTCTGCAACTGCGGGCAGGATGGCAACCAGCCCATGCGCTCGGACTTGGCGTTCAGGTCGAGTATGCTCATGCGGTCATACTTGGCACGGTCGGCTGTCGGTGCGAGGATTTCATCCACATGCAGCTTTTCATGCCGCCACTGGCTGGTGTGCGCGTAGAAGAAACTGGTGCCGTTCATCTGGCGCGGTGGGCGCGACCAGTCGCTGGCAAAGGCCAGCGGCGCCCAGCCGAACTGCGGGCGCAGCTTTTCCTGGCCCACATAGTGCGCCCAGCCGCCACCGCTCTGACCCACGCAGCCGCACATCATCAGCAGGTTGATGATGCCGCGGTAGGTCATGTCCATGTGATACCAGTGGTTGAGCGCGGCACCGACAATCACCATGCTCTTGCCATGCGTATCGTGCGCGTTCTGCGCAAATTCGCGCGCCACCTGGATCACCAGTTCCGGCTTCACACTGGTGTGCTTTTCCTGCCATGCCGGGGTGTAGGGCACGTCCTGGTTGTAGCTGCTGGCCACATTGGCGCCGCCCAGACCACGGTCCACACCGTAATTGGCCATCTGCAAGTCATACACGGTAGCCACCAGCGCGCTGCTGCCGTCGGCCAGGGTAATGCGCTTGACCGGCACATTGCGCACCAGCAGCTCGTCGTGCTCGCCACCAAAGTAAGGGAAACCCACGCCGGCCACATCGTCGCGGCTGTCGATCAGGCTCAAGAGCGGATCGACCTCGCGGCCACTGCCGCCATCCTTCTGTTCCAGATTCCAGCGCCCCACCTTCTCGCCGTCATTCACCTTGCCTTCGCCCCAGCGGAAACCGATGGCGCCGTTCGGCACCACGATATCGCCCGTCCTGGCGTCGATTTCCAGCGTCTTCCACTCGGGATTGTTCGCTTCGCCGTGGTTGCCAGCCAGGTGGGCGGCACGCAGGAAGTGATCGGGCACCAGGCAGCCGTTGCGCTCCTTAAGCAGCACCAGCATCGGCATGTCGGTGTATTGCTTGGCGTAGCTGCTGAAATATTCCGATTTGCCGCCGTGGTGGAATTCCTTCAGCACCACATGACCCATGGCCATGGCCAGCGCGGCATCGGTGCCCTGCTTGGGCGCCAGCCATATATCGCCGAACTTGACCATTTCGCCAAAATCGCTGGAAACGGCCACCGTCTTGGTGCCCTTGTAGCGCACCTCGGTATAGAAGTGGGCATCGGGCGTGCGCGTCATCGGCACGTTCGAGCCCCACACCATCAGGTAGGTCGAGTTGTACCAGTCGGCCGACTCGGGCACATCGGTCTGCTCACCCCAGATTTGCGGGCTGGCGGGCGGCAGATCGCAATACCAGTCGTAAAAACTCAGGCAGCCGCCGCCGATCAGGCTCAGATAACGCGCACCGGCGGCGTAGCTGACCATACTCATCGCCGGAATCGGCGAGAAACCGACCACGCGGTCCGGGCCGTATTTCTTGATGGTGAGCGCATTGGCTGCGGCAATGATCTCGGTCGCCGTATCCCAGTCAGCGCGCACAAAGCCGCCCTGCCCGCGCACGCTCTTGTAGCGTTTGGCTTTTTCCGGGTTCTGGCTGATGGATTCCCAGGCCGCAATCGGATCCATGGTCTTGCGCGCCTCACGCCACATCTCGATCAGGCGGCCGCGAATCATCGGGTACTTCACGCGCTGGGCCGAATACACATACCAGCTATACGACGCGCCACGCGGGCAGCCGCGCGGTTCGTGATTGGGCAGGTCTGGCCGGGTGCGCGGGTAGTCGGTCTGCTGGGTTTCCCAGGTGATCAGGCCGTTCTTCACGTAAACCTTCCAGCTACACGAGCCGGTGCAGTTCACGCCGTGGGTGGAACGCACGATCTTGTCGTGCTGCCAGCGCGAACGGTAGGCGTCTTCCCACTTGCGGTCTTCATCGACAACGGCACCATGGCCATCGGCAAACGTGGATTTGACCCTGGATAGGAATTTCAGTCTGTCCAGAAAATGGCTCATGGTGTTTCTCCGTTATTGGCCACGAGGCGAGCGGCAAGATGGGATCAGTGTCGCCGTCTGCCACCGCGCGGAACATTCATCGGTGGAAGGGGGTGGGCGCTGCGCTCGAACTAGTTCTTCTGGCGTAGCAGCGCGCCCGGATACCCATTCAGCAAGGCATTTCCGCGCCCTTGCGCGCGTAGAACCACCAGGTGATCACCATGCAGCTCAGGTAGAAAACGACAAAGACATAGAGCGCCGCATCCACGCTGCCGGTCATATCCAGCGCAGTGCCGAAGCTCTTGGGGATGAAGAAGCCGCCATAAGCACCAATGGCACCCGAGAAGCCGAGTACGGCGGCGGCTTCCTTGTTGCCGTCCTGCACGGCCTGCTTTTGTTCGGCCATGCTGCTGCCGGCGGCACGCTGACGTTCGGTGAGGAAGATCACCGGAATCATGCGGAAGGTGGAGCCGTTACCGATGCCAGTCAGCGCGAACAGCACGATGAACATGGCCAGGAAGCCGTAGAAGTCGCCACCTACACCGCCGCGTGGTAGAAAGTGAATGACACCGAACACCGCCGCCGTCATCGCGGCAAAAGTCAGCAGCGTAACCAGCGCACCGCCGAGCCTGTCCGACACCCAGCCACCCAAGGGGCGCGCCAAAGCGCCAACCAATGGGCCGAGGAAGGCGTATTGGGTGGGGTTCACATCAGGGAATTGCGACTTGGTCAGCATGGCCAGGCCAGCCGAAAAGCCGATAAACGAACCGAAGGTGCCGATATACAACCAGCACATCAGCCAGTTGTGCTTGCGCTTGAAGATCACCGCCTGCTCGGCAAACGAGGCCTTGGCATCGGCAATGTCATCCATACCGAACCAGGCCGCCAGCGCGGCCACGGCAATGAAGGGCACCCAGATGAAGCCGGCGTTCTGCAGCCAGATGCTCTTCTCCACGCCATCCTTCACATAGCTATGGCCATCACCCGCGATACCGCCGAGAAAGGCGCCAGCAATCACCAGCGGCACCACGAACTGCACCAGACTCACGCCCAGATTGCCGATGCCCGCGTTAAGCCCGGTGGCCAATCCCTTCTTCGACTTGGGAAAGAAGAAGCTGATATTGGCCATGCTGGAACTGAAGTTGCCGCCGCCCAAGCCGCATAGCAGGGCCAGGATCAGCAGAGTGGGAAAGCTGGTAGTGGGATCTCGCAGCGCGAAGCCCATGCCCAGTGCGGGAATCAGCAGGCTGGCGGTGGAAATGGCGGTCCATTTGCGGCCACCGAAAATCGGCACCAGAAAACTGTAGAAGATACGCAGCGTGGCGCCCGACAGTGCCGGCAGCGCGGTGAGCCAGAACATCTGGTTCTTGCTGAGCTGGAAGCCTGCTTTGTCGAGGTTCACCACCACCACGCTCCACAGCATCCAGACACTGAAAGCCAGCATCAGGGCGGGGATGGAGATCCATAGATTACGGTTGGCAATGCGCGAGCCGGACTTGTTCCAGAAAATCGGGTTTTCCGGGTCCCAGCGTTCAAGTACATGGGAGGACATGGTGTTTCTCCAGAAAGCGGAGGCGGCGCCGCCGCCCCCGGTGATGAATCAGTGAGTGGGCGCAACCTTGCCGGCGAGGGCCTTCTGGCCCTCGGCCACGCTTTCGGCGCGGAAGCTGAAGTGCATCCACACGAGGCTGACGCAGACGGTGCCGTAGAGCAGCATGAAGCAGCTGGAGCGCACGCCGGTCAGGTCCAGCACCAGACCAAACAAGATGGGCAGCAGGAATCCGCCCAGGCCACCAGCGAGGCCCACTACACCGGATACGACACCGATATTGGTGGGGAAGTCATCCGAGATGAACTTGAACACCGAGGCCTTGCCGATGGCGGTGGCCACACCGACCACGAACAGCAGGAAGGTGAACGCCCAAGGGCCAAGGCCGATATGGAAGGTTTGCGGGCCGTTCACGGTGAGCACCGTGAAGTCGGTTTGCGGGTAACTGAGCAGGAAGAAGCACACCCAGCACACCCACATCACCCACCAGGTGGTCTTGTAGGCACCCTGCTTGTCGGCGATCCAGCCGCCGATCGCGCGCAGCACGCCACCGGGCAGGGAGAAGCAGGCAGCCAGCAAGGCGGCAAGCTTCAGGTCGAAGCCGTATTCGCCGATGTAGTACTTGGTCATCCACAGCGCGAGGCCCACATAGCCACCGAACACCACCGAGTAGTACTGGCAGTAGCGCCATACGCGCGGGTCGCGCAGCATTTTCATCTGCTCGACAAAGTTGACCGTGGACGGCACGTTGTGCGCTGGGTTGGTCCTGGAGCCAAACCAGAACAGGATGGCGGTGATCAGCATGGCCACCGAGTACACCTGCGGCACGATCATCCAGGCACCACCGGCCGCGGCAATCAGCGCCGGCGCAACGAACTTGGTGAGCGCCGAGCCCGAGTTACCGGCACCGAACACCCCCATGGCAAAGCCCTGATGGCTCTTGGGAAACCAGCGCGCGACATAGGGCGTACCCACCGAGAACGAACCGCCGGCCAGACCCACGAACAGCGCCAGCACCAGGAAGTGCCAGTATTCGGTGGCATAGCTCATCAACCAGATCGGAATCACGGTGGAGAGCATCAGCAGGAACAGCACGATGCGGCCACCGAAGCGGTCGGTCCATATACCCAGCGGTACACGCACCAGCGAGCCAGTCAACACCGGCATGGCTGCCAACAGGCCAAACTGGGTTTCGGACAAACCCAGCTGCTTTTTGATAGGTATGCCGAGCACCGCAAACATCATCCATATGGCAAAACAGATGGTGAAGGCGAAGGTGCTGGAGACCAGAACAGGAATCGCGCCTGGAGGAGCTTTGTCTTGCGCGGTCGTCACGATGGCTCTCTCGATCTTTCAAGGATTTGTGAGAGCAAGCTTAGGGATCACGGCAGCCTGCCACCATTCGCCACTAGACCAGCAGGCCCAGCGCAATGGAACTAGTTCTAGCAGCCTATAGCACCATTCACCCGGCAACTAAGGGTTGATTTTCTGGTACCCGCCCCCAACTGATGCAAATGGACAAAGAAGACGGACGCAAGCTGTCGCGGCAAGAACAGCACGAAAGGCGCAAGCAAGCTGTGAGGCTGCATCGGCGTGGCATGCCCATCAAGGAAGTGGCGGCCAGCCTGGGCGTGGCGGAGGGAACTGTGCGCAGCGCAGTCAAGTCGGCCGATGCCGGGGGCCTCAAGGCGCTAGCCCCTCAACCCACAGGGCGCTCGCTGGGCCAGCAGCGGTGCCTGAGCGCCAATCAGGAACTACACATCCAGCGTTTGATCTGCAAGAACCGCCCCGAGCAACTCAAGCTGGAATTTGCGTTGTGGACGCGCGCGGCGCAGCTGCGCCGTGGCGCGGTCAACGATGAAGTGGAGCTGGAGAAATCAATGGCGGCCTGCGCCTGATCGCCGTTGTCACACATGAGAGCAGCAACAGCCTGGGTTTAGCCGTAGGTGCCGATGCTTTCGCGCTGATCAAGTCATCCTCCGTGATCGTACTGACCGATGACGAAGGCGCCCGCTTCTCTGCCCGCAACCGGCTGGCCGGCCAGGTCTCACGCTTGCAGCCGGGGGGGGTCAACACCGAAGTCGTGATCGACTTGAGCGCCGGCGGGAGCATCGCCGCCATCATTACCAACGACAGTGTAGAAAACTTGGCATTGGCGGTTGGCAAGCTAGCCTCGGCCATGTTCAAGGCATCCAGCGTTATCTTAGGCGTACCAGCTTAATTCCCACCCGAAGCCTGGCGAGTCAGATGCTCAGTCTGACTGTTCCGGGCATCTAGCCGGCCTGTGCTTTACACCTGGCGTTAGCTGCCCACGCGGCGCGCCGTCCCCTGCAAGCTCGTCACAGCCTAGCCGTTTGGATGAGCTTGTCTAGCCCGGATATTTCACGAAGAGGGGTCGGCGAAGGGCCGGAGGCCGCATAGAATAAGCTTCTCAAACCAATACTCATGCAACTTCGCCGATGCCAAAGTGTACCGCAGACCGGATGGAATTTGGGCGCCTGGGGCGCCGCCTGATTGAAGCCAACTTCGAGGGGGGACCGATCAGCTCAGATGGCGGTTTGCTCCTACTGCAGCAGATGGATCGTCGCATCGGGCTCTCGACCGCCGTAGCCCGGGCACTGCACGATCCGCGCAATCAGGACCTCGTCACCCATGCGCTACGCGATCTCGTCGCTCAGCGCTTATATGGCCTATGTTGTGGTTACGAGGATTTGAATGATCACGCCGTGTTGCGCCACGACCCGCTGATGCAGACCGCGGTCGGTTCCAGCAATGCAGCGTGGCAGCCTGGGAGGCCGACTTGGAACGGCGCTACGCTCAGACCCAGGTGAAGCAACGTGCAATCCACGAATTTCACTATGCCGCCGACAGTTGGGACTGCAAGCGGCGGATCGTGACCCGTCTGGAGTTCGGCAGCCAGGGGATCAACCCGCGGTTCATCGTCACCAATCTGGATCGGCCAGCCGAATCCTTGTATGACGACCTCTACTGCCAGCGTGGTGAGGCAGAAAACCGGATCAAGGAAACCCAGCTCGATCTGTTTGGCACCCGTGCCAGTTGCCACCGTTTCCTGGCCAATTGGCTGCGGATTCTATTCGCTGCGCTGGCTTATACGCTGATGCAGCGCTTGCGCGAGGTGGCGCTGGCAGGGGCCGAATTGGCCAAGGCCACCGCCGCCAGCATTCGCGGGCGGCTGCTCAAGATCGGTGCCGTCGTGATTCGCAACAGTCGGCGCATCCGCATCCTGCTTGCCTCCCACCACCCTTTGCGGGATCTGTTCTTTACGGCGTATCGCGCTCTGGCCTCTCCGTAGTAACTTCCCAGTGCGTCCCCGACATGTTGACACTTCGGGGGTAGGGGAAGCGCCGTCCAGAAACTGGCACGGCGACCCATTCCCGCTCATCCTGATCGTCCTGAATGCTGGTTCAATGAACCAGCGCGGCTGCCATCATGATGCGACATGAGGGTGAAATATCCGGGCTAGTTCCTTATGCCTATGGCCCCGCCCTGCACCGTATGACACGCTGTATTACGCCAAAACCTTGACGCACGACAGGGTGATCCCCGCCCTGGCAAGGCATGCTGGCACCGTTGCCCCGCAAGCGAGCTTCTCATGTGGATAACCACTTCAACCAAGGCCCCCATCAGCCAGGCACCCAGCTTTGATGACCCGGTCGGCCTGCTTACCGCCTGTCACGACAATGTCCGCCGCTTCTGTGCACTGAGCCTCAAGCTGGACACCCATATAAGCCAGCAGGGCGTGGACGAAGAAGCCGCCACAGCGGCGAGCAATATCCTGCGTTACTTCGATAATGCCGCGCCGCTGCATCACGCTGATGAGGAAGACGATTTGTTTCCGTCCCTGCGGGCACTGGATGATCCGAAACTCAGCGCTGATCTGAAACAGATTGAGGCCGAGCACGCCGAGCTGGCCCGACTCTGGAGTGACGTACGCCCCTGGATGCAGGCCATTGCAGACCGTGCCGCACCGGTACGGCCCGCCTCGCTTGCCGCTTTCGCCCATGACTACCCGGCCCACGCCGCCCGTGAAGAAGCCCTGCTCTACCCGGCCGCCCAACGCCTGCCAGCAGACCCCCTGGCGCGCATAGGCCGCAATATGAGCCAACGCCGCGGAGTTACGCGATGAGCCTCACCCTCTTCGACGCACCCGCCGCCGACCCTGGCACCGGTTTGCAGCGACTGTTTGCGGTCCCCCACCGAGCTTATTTTGGCGCAGGTGTCATTGCGATTCTCAGCCTGGCCCTATGGTGGGCGGTGGCCATTGCGCAGCCGCTTGTTGGCAGCTACCCGGCCTTGCAGGTACACGGCTTGCTGACGCCGCTGGGGGTATTTCCGCTGTTCATGTTGGGTTTCATCTTTACGGCCGGGCCACGCTGGCTCAACGTCAGCGATCCCGGCCAGGCCAGCCACCATCTGCCGCTCGCGCTGCTCTATCTGCTGGGGCTCTGGCTTGCGCTGGCAGGCTTCAGCTACGGTGGCCGTTGGCCCACCACCGGCCTGTTGCTGATGCAGATCAGCTGGACCTTCGCCACGCTGCGCTGGCTGCGTATCTATCAACTAAGCACCGTACCGGACAAACGCCATGCCCTGCGCATCCTGATCGCCATGACGGTGGGCGCCATGGCGCTGATGGTCGCGGTCCTGTGGGTACAGTCGGGGGATGGCCTACTGTGGTGGTTTGCCCGGCAACTGACCTTCTGGGGCTTGTTGCTGCCGGTGTTTGTCACCGTCTCGCACCGCATGGTGCCGTTCTTTACTCAATCCGCCCTGCCTAGCCATACCAGCTGGCGGCCCAATTGGCTGCTGGATACCTGGCTGGCCGGTTGCGCCGTGCTGATTGTGGCCGATGCACTGGGCCAGAATTTCATTGCCAGCAGCGCTGCCTTGGCATTGGCGGCTAGCCTGGGCTTTACCAGCTGGCGATGGGGGCTGGTAGCCAGCTTGCAAAACCGGCTATTGGCCATGCTGCACCTTAGCTTTGCCTGGTTGGCGCCGGCCCTGCTATTGCAAGGTTTGCAAAGTGCTGGCGTGTCGGTGGGTGCAGCGCCAGCTCACGCTTTGGGCTTGGGCTTTTGTTGCACCATGCTGGTTGGATTTGTCACTCGCGTCACCCTCGGCCACGGTGGCCGTGATCTGGTGGCGGATAACGGTTACTGGGCTATTTACCTGGGCCTGCATGGGATTGCCCTGCTGCGGGTAGGTTTGGCTTTGTTCGGTGGGCCGGCGGCTTACCTGCATCTGGCATCGGCCGGTTGGCTGTTGCTTATGCTGATTTGGGCCGCGCGCGTCCTACCCATCTACTGGCAGCCGCGCTTTGACGGCAAGCCGGGCTGAAAACGGAGCGCACACCATGGCCAAGAAATTTCCCAGCCACCCCAAGCACCCCGAGCGCATCTGCTGGGGTTGCGATAAGTACTGCCCGGCCGATTCACTCAATTGCGGCAACGGCACCGACCGCACCCAGCACCCGGTGGAATTCTGGGGCGACGACTGGCAGGAATGGGGGCAGGACGCCGCACCAGACACTGCCGAACTGCCTGGCCCAAGCCAAGATGAGCCCCCGTTCGCCTCACTTTGATGCCCTGACATGTCTATCCCGACCTCTGCGTCAACAACCAGCTCAAGTTCCGCTATGTGTTGATGGATAGCTGGTTTTCGGCGAAGGAGAACTTTGATTTGATTCGTGCCAGACGCAAGCACTTTGTCGCGGCATTGAAAGACAACCGGCTGGTGGCGCTCAGCGCCGCTGACCGACAGCAGGGCCGCTTCGTGCGGGTGGATTCATTGGTGTTATCGGATAAGCAGACGGTGCGTGGCTGGCTCAAGGGTTTCGATGAAGAAGTCTTGATTGTCCGGCGCGTCTTTACAAACAAAGACGGCAGCAGCGGTGAGTTGAATCTGGTGTGCAGTGATCTGACGTGCGACGGCGAGCAGGTCGCCCAACTCCATCAGAAACGGTGGAAGGTAGAGGAGTTCCATAAATCGCTGAAGTCCAATGCGGGTTTGGCGAAGTCACCGACACGTCGGGTACGGACCCAGCAAAACCACGTGTTCATGTCGATGTACGCCGTCTTCAAGTTGGAGTGCTTGAAGATGACGCACAAACTCAACCACTTCGCCTTGCGCTCCAGGCTTTACATCAAAGCCATCAAACTGGCCTATGACGAGCTGCTGGAGATGCGAGCGGCTGCGTAACATCAGTGAGTAATTGGAAAGAATTGGACGCTGTTACCTGGTAACTATTGGGCGCTGTTTGACAGCCTAGGCGCTTACGAGTAGGCTTTCCTTGAGCGGCATCAAGCCTGGCTAGTTCAGGATAAAGTATTTAAAAATCAATAACTTGATTGTTGATTGACTGGCCGCCATACAGCAGGGCTTCCAGGGCGTCAGGGTCTGGAATCTGTACGTCACGCTTATCTACCTGGATCAAACCCTTAACGCTGAGCTGGTGCAGCAGCCGCGACAGGGTTTCCGGCGTCAGGCCCAGCTTGGAGGCGATCACATTCTTATAGAACGGGAAATGCACCTGGCCGTTTTCTCGTGGCTGCTTGAGCAGAAAACTGATCACCCGCTGTGAGGCGTTCTGCAGATTGATGGTTTCGATGTCTTGCACCAGGGCATGCAGGCGCAGGGACAAGCCGGCCAGCATGCGGCGGGCAAAGGACGTATCGTGGTCAATGGCGGCGTAGATGTCCTGCTTGTCGATCCAGATCAGCAAGGTGTCTTCCAGGGCCTGCGCCTGCACCATATACGGCTTGTCGAGAAACATGACCGCCTCGCCAAAGGCTTGGCCGGGGCTGAAGAACTCGATCACTTTCTCCTGCCCGCTGGGGGAGGGTATGGCCAGCTTGATGCCGCCAACCGCCACCACATATAGCCCGTTGGCCGGATCACCCCGGTGAAACACGAACTGATGCTTGGCCACCCGCACCTGCTGACTGGCGCGGGCCATCAGCGCTAGTTGATCGGCGTCCAGGTTACGGAACAGTGGCAGGCGTAGCAGTAAGGAATCCACATCTAGTTTATGGGCCATGGACGTGTGCCTCAGGTGCGAGAAAGATGGGTCGATGCTAGGCGCTGACAATGGCGCTGGATATTCACCGAGTGGGCTAGATACATCGGCAGGTTCGGTAGGTGCTGGTGAGTGCTCCTCTATCGGTATTCAAATTGCTCAAACCACTCGGCCAATTGGCTTTGGGCCCGGATGCTCAGCACCGCATCCGGCGGTACATCGGGGCTGCTGCGGTAGCGCTGTACCGCATAGTGGCGCACGCCGCTTTCGGCCAGACCTTTGGCGAGCTTGAGCAGACGTGCTTCGCTGAGCCAAGCTGGGCTCCAGGTAGTACGGCACTCAAACTTGCTACCGGCTGCCAGTAGCATTTCCAGACAAATACCGGTGGGCCCGCGACTACGCGGGCGGCCAGTCAACGCGTCGTATCCTTCCGGGTCGGTTTTGATGTCAAGCCCCACCCAGTCGAGATAAGCCAAAACAGCGGCCAGGCGATTGGGGTAGATGCCGGCACTGTGCAGCGCCACTTTGAAGCCCATGGTTTTCACTGTCTTGATCATCTCGGGCAGGGCGGCTTCACTCAAAGGCTCGCCGCCCGAGAACACCACCCCATCCAACAGCCCACGGCGGCTCTGCAGCCAGTTGCACATGGCGGCCCATGAATAGCGGCAGGCTCGCTCCTGCAGATGCGGGTTATGGCAGTAGTGGCAGCGCCATGGACAGCCGCCGATGAACAGCACGGCGGCCAGATGGCCGGGCCAATCCACGCTGGAGAACGGGACTAACCCTGCCAACGCAGGCTCATCGGGACCAAGCTGCGCCGGCTCTGCTGCCAGCAGGCGCAGCGGAATGTGCCAGTCAGCCAGCGGCGATATTTCAGACATGATGCTGTTCGGTGAAGAAGCGGCGCTCATTGAATTCTCCTTGCTTGCCGGTGTTGAAGGAGGAGACCGGGCGGTGGTAGCCCATGACGCGGGTCCAGACTTCGCAGCGGGTGCGCTGAGCGTTATCAAGCTGGCGAGCGGTGGTGGGGACGGGGGTGACGACGGCTGCGATCATGGTGTGGTTTCCTGGTTGGAGTAGGTGGTGGGTTAATTGCAGCAAGCCGGTTCACGGGCCAGCAGCTCGGCATCACACTTGGGGCAGTAGGGGTGGTGCCCGCTCAGGTAGCCGTGCTTGGGGCAGATCGAGAAGGTGGGTGTGACGGTGATATAGGGCAGGCGGAAATTGCTCAGCGCGCGGCGTACCAGCTGCTTGCAGGCCTCGCTGCTGCTGATGGCTTCGTTCATATACAGATGCAGCACGGTGCCGCCGGTGTACTTGCCCTGCAGTTCTGCCTGCAGGGTCAGCGCCTCGAACGGGTCGTCGGTGTAGCCGACCGGTAGCTGGCTGGAGTTGGTGTAGTACGGTTGCTCGGCGCTGCCAGCCTGCAGGATGTCAGGCCAGCGCTTGTTGTCTTCGCGGGCAAAGCGGTAGGTGGTGCCCTCGGCTGGTGTGGCTTCCAGGTTGTACAGGTGGCCGGTACTTTCCTGGAACTCGGTCATCCGTGCCCGCACATGGTCTAGCAGCCGCACTGCCATGGCATGGCCTTCCGGCGCGGTGATGTCGTAGGTGTCCCGGCTGAGGTTGCGCACCATTTCGTTGATGCCGTTCACGCCCAGGGTGCTGAAATGATTGCGCAGGGTGCCCAGATAGCGCTTGGTGTAAGGGTATAGACCCTGGTCGATATAGCGCTGCACCACCTTGCGCTTCACTTCCAGCACGTCGCGGCCCAGGTCCAGCAACCGGTCCAGCGCCGCCAGCAGGCCGGCCTCGTCATCCCGATGCAGATAGCCCAGCCGGGCACAGTTGACGGTGACTACCCCGACCGAGCCGGTTTGCTCGGCCGAGCCGAACAGGCCATTGCCGCGCTTCAGCAATTCTCGTAAATCCAGCTGCAGCCGGCAGCACATCGACCGCACCATCTGCGGCTCCAGGTCGGAATTGAGGAAGTTCTGGAAGTACGGTAATCCATACTTTGCGGTCATTTCGAACAGCAGCTCGGTGTTCGGGTGATTCCAGTCAAAGTCCGGCGTGATGTTGTAGGTGGGGATCGGGAAGGTGAAAGCGCGGCCCTTGGCGTCGCCGGCCATCATCACCTCGATATAGGCCCGGTTGATCAGGTCCATCTCGACCTGCAACTCGCCGTAGCTGAACGGCATCTCCTCACCACCGATATAGGGAATCTGCTCGGCCAGGTCGGCGGGGCAAGTCCAGTCGAAGGTCAGGTTGGTGAACGGCGTCTGGGTACCCCAGCGGCTGGGCACGTTCAGGTTGTAGATCAGCTCCTGCATGGCCTGTTTCACCTCGCGATAGCTCATGCCATCGTGGCGGATAAAGGGCGCCATATAGGTATCGAAAGAGCTGAACGCCTGGGCGCCGGCCCATTCGTTCTGCAGGGTACCAAGGAAGTTGACGATCTGGCCGATGGCGGCCGACATGTGCTTGGGCGGTGTCGCTTCCACCTTGCCGGGTACGCCGTTAAAGCCCTCGGTGAGCAGTTGGCGTAGCGACCAGCCAGCGCAGTAGCCGCTGAGCATGTCCAGATCGTGGATATGGATATCGCCCTCGCGGTGGGCCCGGCCGGCTTCGGGGCTGAGTACATGGCTGAGCCAGTAATTGGCGGTGACCTTGCCCGCCACGTTCAGGATCAACCCGCCCAGGCTGTAACCCTGATTGGCATTGGCGTTGACCCGCCAGTCGCGTTGGTCCAGGTACTCCTCCATCGCGCTTTCCACATCCACCAGGGTGTGTTTGAGATCGCGCAGGCGGGCGTGCTGCTCGCGGTAGACAATGTAGGCGCGGGCGGTGCGCCAGCAACCGGCGGCGACCAGGATTTCCTCGGCCCGGTTCTGGATGGTCTCGATGCCAGGGCAGGGTTGGTCGGCCAGGCTGGCCAGCATACGCTCGGTCAGCAGGCCGGCGACAATGGGGTCGAATTCGCCGGTGGCGCGGCCAGCGGCAGCCAGGGCTTGCTGGATTTTGCTTGGGTCGAAGGCGGCCAGTGTGCCGTCACGCTTCAATACTTGCTGCGGATGCATAAAACACTCCATCTAGTATTTATTGGTGAAGACTAGCACTAGATATAGTGTTTTAGGGCGGGTGGTGGGCGGTGGTTTGTAAAGGTTTGACCGAGGTCAAGTTTGCGAAAAAAGCGTGGGAAAGGAGTTCAGCACCGATGTAGAAACAGGGTGATCAGCAGTACCGCATCCTGCACGCATACCAATGCATGGGGCTCGGCATCTTGCAGATAAACCAGTGCACCGGCGGTGAGCTGATGGGTCTGGTCGTGGCAGCTGAAGCGCACTTCGCCGCTCAGGCATTGCACGCTCATAGCACCTGCCGCCTTGTGCGATTGCATCTGCGCGCCGGCAGGCAGGCTCAGGCGGAAAATCTCGATATGCGCATCACGCACCAGTACTTCATTGGAGGCCGGCGTGTTGGCGAGCGGGGCGGATATCCAGACCAGATCGCCAGATTTTGCGTGGGTTTGGGCCATGTACGGACTCCTGGTCGTGCCACCCGGCCGTGGTGTTGCTTTACTTGCTCAGATGGTTTTTGAATAGCGCACCAGCGGCTGACCGGTCTGCAGGTAGCGATCAAACACCATCGCAACATTGCGTACCAGCAAACGGCCTCGGGGCAAGACCTGCAACTGATTTGCGTCCATGTTGATCAGCCCGTCATCGATCAGCGCTTGTAGCTTGGACATTTCGGCCTGGAAGTAATCCCTGAAATGGATTTGCCATTGCGCGGCAAAGTCGGCCAGCTCGATGCGGAATTCACACATCAGCTGTTGAATAAGATGACGGCGCAACTCGTCGTCGCGGCCCAGACTGATGCCGCGGAACAAGGGCAGCCGCCCGGCGTCCAGTTGCGCATAGTAGTCATCAGTGCCGCGGACATTCTGGTTGTAGCTGGGACCTATCTTGCCGATGCCGGAAACCCCCAGCGCCAGCAGGTCGATATCGTCGTGGGTTGAATAGCCCTGGAAGTTGCGGTGCAGGGTGCCGCTACGCTGGGCGCGCGCCAGCTCGTCATCGGGCAGGGCAAAGTGATCCATGCCGATATACACATAGCCGGCATCGGCTAATTTGGCGATGGCCAGGCTGAGTAGCTCCAGCTTGGTGTCCTGGCTGGGCAGGTCAGCTTCGTTGATCTGCCGCTGGGTTTTAAACAGGTGTGGCAGGTGGGCGTAGTTGTAGATTGATAGCCGATCCGGCCGCGAGGCGATGACCTTGTCCAGCGTTGCGCCAAAACCCGGTAGTGTTTGCAGGGGCAGACCGTAGATCAGGTCGATGGACACCGATTTGAACTGGTTGTCCCGAGCCGCATTGATGACTCGCAGTGTCTCTTCCTCGCTCTGGATGCGATTGACCGCCTGTTGCACCGCCGGGTCGAAATCCTGCACGCCCAGGCTCATGCGGTTAAAACCAAGCTCACCCAGCAGCGCGATGGTGGCGGGCTCAACCTTACGCGGGTCGATCTCGATCGAGTATTCGCCCTCATCTTTAGGGGCAAATTCAAAGTGCTTGCGCAGGGTGCCTAAGAACCTGTCTAAAGTCTTTCCTAATCCAACGAGATGCTTGATCCTTGCCGGATGAGAACCCCTTACCCCAGCGATATCAGTCGCGAACAGTTCGAACACATCCGCCCACTGCTCGAAAGCGCCCGCAAAAAGACCAGCCCTCGCCGAATCGACTTGTACGAGGTGTTTTGCGCCGTCCTCTACCTCCTCAAAACCGGCTGCCAGTGGCGCATGCTGCCTGCCGAGTTCCCCAAATGGCGTACCGTGTATGCGTACTTCTCCATCTGGCGCGAGGTGCAAGAAGATGGAGCCAGCCTGCTACAACAGGCGCTTAAAAAATCAGGTTGGCGCGGCCCGTATCAAACTGGGGCGGAGCGCCAATACGACGTTCTTGATCGTCGACGCGCAGAGCGTGAAGAACACCGATAACGCTAGGCACAAGGGTTACGACGCCGGCAAGAAAGTGTCGGGTATCAAGCGTCACATTGCGGTGGATACTCAGGGTCTACCGCATGCAATAGCGGTTACCACGGCTGAAGTAACGGACCGTAAGGGGATACTGCAGGCAATGATGCAGTGGCGTGGCAATCTGCAGCAGGTACACAGCGTTTTGGCGGATAGCGGCTATGTGGGGAAGCCGTTTGCAGAGGCGGTCAATGAGTTGATTGGCGCGACGGTACAGATTGCCAAGCGTAGCGAGCTGCACACGTTCGCGGTGATGCCACAACGTTGGGTGGTGGAGCGTAGCTTTGCGTGGCTGGAGAAGTGCCGACGGTTGTGGAAGAACTGCGAGCGAGAACTCAACACGAGCTTACAGTTCGTCCATTTGGCTTTCCTCTCGGTACTGCTCAAAAGACTTTAGACAGGTTCTAACAGCCGGCTTAGCTGCGCATCGGACAGAAAGGTTGGCGTACCGCCGCCAAAATGCAGCTGCTCTACCCGTGCCTTGCCGGCAAACAGCGGTGCTTGCAGGGCGATTTCCTTATCCAGATAGTCCAGATAGACCTCGGCATGGCCACGGTTCTTGGTGATGATCTTGTTGCAGCCGCAGTAGTAGCAGATGGTGTTGCAGAAAGGGATATGCACATACAGCGAGAGCGGTGTCTGCTGCCCGGCCGGGAAAGCGCGTGCGACCTGATCGCGGTAGCTCGTCTCATCGAAGCCGGCATGAAAGCGGTCGGCAGTTGGATACGAGGTATAGCGCGGGCCATTGCTCGCCATGCGGGCAATCAAGGCTTTATCAAACTGCAGGCCATGCACCGAAAATGCATCGTCAGTGGCTGGGCTGGAGGAGTGGGGAGCGGTGTTCGACATAGCGATAGGTCCTAAGGAATACCCGGCGTTGCGCACTTAGCGCGCGCTGGCGGCCGGGTAAAAATGCAGCTGAGCCAGCAATGGTGCCGGGCTGACGACCAGATCTGCCAGGGTGGTTTGATCCAGGGTGGCATAGAGGGTTTCAAACGCGTGCCGCAGCACACCGGCCAATTTGCAATCGGCGCTGATGCGGCATTGGTTGTTGGGCGAAAAGCATTCCACGATGGCACCGTCGCCTTCGGCGCTGCGTAGCACCTGGCCGATACGAATCTGCTGGGCCGGGCGAGCCAGCCGGATACCGCCGCCCTTGCCACGCAAGGCAGCCACATCGCCCTGTTTGACCAGGTGGTTCACCACCTTCATCAGGTTGTTAGCGGAGATGTCGTAGGCCTCGGCAATTTGCTGGATGGTGACAAGTTCATCCGGATGTACGGCCAGGTACATCAGTACGCGCAGGGTGTAATCACTAAAGCTGGTGAGTCTCATGCAATTGCCTCGAACGTAGGCCTCTTTGGGTGGCGTTACCGAAGTCTATACCCGTGGGGATCAATCCCAAGGCGGCCGGGCGCAGTCAGCGCACCCTGCCGCCTCACTGGGTATTAACGCCGGGCCATGGCCAGTTTGCCGCTGGCAGTTGCGGCTTGCACTGCGGTGGGGCGGCGTAGCAGGCGCCAGGCAAACAGCGCCAGCAGCACTACACCGACCGAGAACACCGTGTCACCAGGTACGCGCAACCAGACCAGGGCGGTCATGACAGCCGAGTGGATGATCTCCGGTGAACGGGCATACCACAGACCTTGGCTGACGCTGGCCCAGGCTTGATAGATACCTGCTGGCAGCAACGACAAGAACACCATCATGCCCAGGCCGATATTCATGGCCCAGAACGCGGGCTTAAGCAACTTGTCTTGCCAGTGCTCCCGTGGCGACAGGCCGCGTAGACAGAACAGCAACAAGCCTATCCCCAGCATGCCGTATACGCCAAACAGCGCGGCGTGGCCGTGGGCGGCAGTCATGTTCAAGCCCTGCAGGTAGTACAGCGCGATGGGTGGGTTAATGGCAAAGCCCAACAGCCCGGCACCCACGGTATTCCAGAAGCCAACCGCCACAAAGCACAGAATGGGCCAGCGATAGCTGGCTACCCAAGGCGCTGCATTGGCGCGTTGCAGGTTGCGATAACCCTCCAGGCCGACCAGCGCCAGCGGTACCACTTCGAGCGCCGAGAACATGGCCCCCACGGTAATCACCGAGGTGGGTGTACCGGTGAAGTACAGATGGTGCAGGGTGCCTAGGATGCCGCCGAACAGGAAGACGATGGTTTCCAGCACGATGGCTGAGTTGGCCGTTTTGGCGTGGATCAAGCCCAGCCGGGTAAAGATCAGGGCGATGATGGCGGTGGCGAACACTTCAAAGAAGCCCTCGACCCACAGGTGTACCAACCACCAGCGCTAGTATTCGATCATGGCGTAATGGCTCTTTTGCCCCCACATCAGCGAGCTAGCATAGAAACCGCCGATACAGGCTGCCGAGAGAAACACCATCGCGATCAAACCACGGCTTTCGCTAGGGCGGCGGATGGCGGGCCATAGGGCGCGGCCCATCAGCAGCAGCCAGCTCAACAGACCAACAAACAGCAGGTACTGCCAGACGCGACCCATGCTGGTGTATTCCAGACCCTGGTTACCCAGCCAGAACGCGAAGTCGGTACCGAGCTTCTGTTGCGTGCCTACCCAGCCGCAAGCCAGCGAACCCACCACGATCAGCAGCAGGGCGTAGAACAGCACGTTCACCCCCAGCTTTTGCAGGGGCGGTTCATGCCCGGATAGGGCTGGCGAGATATACAGGCCGGTTGCCAGCCAGGCTGTCGCGACCCACAACACGCCAAGTTGGGTATGGATGGTACGGCTGACCACGAATGGCAGTACTTCGGCCAGCGGTAAGCCAAAGAAGCTTTGCCCCTCCACCGAGTAATGCGCCGAGATGATGCCCATGCCCACCTGGGCTAGCAGCAGCCCGATCACCACGTAGAAATACTTGCACGTGGCGCGCATGGAAGCCGTCGGCTTCAGTTCAAACAGCGGGTCGTACGCTGGGGGTGTCGGATCGGCTTCTTCATGCGATGCCATGTGGAACCACACCATCGCAGCAATACCGGCAATCAGCAGGATGATGCTGGCTACCGACCACATGCCGTTGCTGGTGGTGGGCACGTTGTCGATCAGAGGCTCGTGCGGCCAGTTGCTGGTATAGGAAAGACCGGTTTGGCCGGGACGGTCGGTGGCGGCCGACCAGGCACTCCAGAAGAAGAACGCTGGCAGCGCACGCAGGTCGTCAGCATTCTCGATAGAGCCGCTGGTCATGGCGTATTGCTCACGCAGCTTGTCCTGCGCCGGGTCTTTGCCATACAGGCTCATGTAGTGCTGGGCCAGATCATGAATGACCGTAGCGCGTAGTGGGCTGACCGTGAGGGTTTGCTGGTCAGCCGAATAGCGGTTGCTACGCATCTCTTGCTTGAGGCGGGCGCTGATAACGGCTTGCTGATCGTTGTTCAGCGCCGAGAACGCTTGGTGATATTCGGCTTGCGCCAGCGCTTCACGCAGGGCAATTGCTTCACGATGCAGCCAGTCGGCCGACCAGTCCGGCGCCACATAGCTGCCATGGCCCCAAACCGAGCCTACTTGCTGGCCACCTGCGGCCAGCCATGCCGATTGGCCACGCTGCATTTGCTCGCCGCTAAAGATCGGCGCGCCAGACTCGCTGACGATGCGTGTGGGGATGGGGGGCGCTGAGAGGTAAATTTCCCGGCCGATATAGCCGAGTACGACGAATGACAGTAGAAAGATAACGGCGAGAATTCGCCATAGTCGGTGTGAGTTTCCCACGATGGTCTCCTTCGGTTGCGTTGCAGATCGGGTGATTGGATTGCGCAATAAGATGCGTTTTAAGTGAATCTTATTAAAAGATGCAAAAAATACGCATGTTATTGCGCGGCCCATCCGCCGAAGGGTTCGAAACGATCGGCATAGGGTCGGTCAGATTATCTGACCGACCCCTGCCACACCACCCGGCATGCGGGTCCGCACCGGGCGGTTCGAGAAGTTGAGGTTAGGCGAGTCTTGGTACACCAAGGCGGTCGAAGTAGGCAATCGGCAACACCCGGTTCAGAACGCCACAGCCGTTACGCCACCAGCGTCTAGAATTGCCGGCGATCCGCTTCGCGTCTCCTTCGCTCGCACCCAGCTTCTTGGGGGCGTCTCAGAAAACGGAAAATAAAGCACGTTAAGCCGGTTGCAGTGGCCGTAGCGGCCTGAACTTGCCCTCGCCGATCTTGGTGCTGCTGCGCCAGAGGTAATCGCCGGTCAGGTTGATGTGCTCCCAGCCCAGCGGCGACAGGTACTGCAACAGCGCATCATCGACGGCATGGCCGTTGCCACGCAGTCCGTGTGCCGCCCGCTCAAGATAGACCGTGTTCCACAGCACGATGGCGGCTGTCACCAGGTTGAGACCGGAAGCGCGGTAGCGCTGCTGCTCGAAACTGCGGTCGCGGATTTCCCCCAGGCGGTTGAAGAACACGGCGCGGGCCAGCGCGTTGCGCGCTTCGCCCTTGTTCAGTCCGGCATGTACGCGGCGGCGCAGCTCGACGCTTTGCAGCCAGTCCAGGATGAACAGCGTGCGCTCGATGCGGCCCAGCTCGCGCAGCGCGACGGCCAAGCCGTTCTGGCGCGGGTAGCTGCCGAGCTTCCTGAGCATCAGCGAAGCTGTTACGGTGCCTTGCTTGATCGAGGTGGCCAGCCGCAGGATTTCGTTCCAATGGGAGCGAATCTGCTTGATGTTCAGCCTGTCATTGCTGACCATCGGTTTGAGCGCTTCATAGGTGGCTTCGCCCTTCGGAATGTAGAGTTTGGTGTCGCCCAGGTCGCGGATGCGCGGCGCGAAGCGGAAGCCCAAGAGATGCATAAGGGCGAAGACGTGATCGGTGAAGCCCGCCGTGTCGGTGTAGTGCTCCTCGATGCGCAGGTCGGATTCGTGGTACAGCAGGCCGTCGAGCACGTAGGTCGAGTCGCGCACGCCGACGTTCACGACCTTGGTGTGGAACGGCGCGTACTGGTCGGAGATGTGAGTGTAGAACGTCCGGCCTGGACTGCTGCCGTACTTCGGGTTGATGTGGCCCGTGCTCTCGGCCTTGCTGCCGGTGCGGAAGTTCTGGCCATCCGACGACGACGTGGTGCCGTCGCCCCAATGCTCGGCGAAGGGATGCCGGTACTGCGCGTTGACCAGATCGGCCAGCGCCGCCCCGTAGGTTTCGTCGCGGATGTGCCAGGCTTGCAGCCAAGCCAGCTTGGCGTAGGTCGTTCCGGGGCAGGACTCGGCCATTTTGGTCAGGCCCAGGTTGATCGCGTCGGCGAGGATTGTGGTCAGCAAGAGGTTCTTGTCCTTGGCCAAGTCGCCCGATTTCAGGTGCGCGAAGTGCCGGGTGAAGCCTGTCCATTCGTCCACCTCCAGCAGCAATTCGGTGATCTTGACGTGCGGAAGGATCGTTGCGGTCTGGTCAATCAGCGCTTGCGCGGTATCAGGCACCGCCGCATCGAGCGGGGTGATCTTCAAGCCCGACTCGGTGATGATGGCGTCAGGCAGCGCGTTGGCCAGCGCCATGCGGTTGACAGTGGCGAGCTGCGTTTCCAACAGCGTCAGCCGCTCATGCAGGTATTGATCGCAGTCGGTGGCCACGTCCAGCGGCAATTCGCTGGCCAGCTTGAGGCTGGCGAATTTCGCTGGCGGCACCAGGTAGTCCTCAAAATCCTTGAACTGGCGTGAGCCTTGCACCCAGATATCGCCCGAGCGCAGCGCGTTCTTCATCTCCGACAGCGCACACAGTTCGTAGTAGCGCCGGTCGATGCCGGTGTCGGTCATCACCAGCTTCTGCCAGCGCGGCTTGATGAAGTCGGTCGGCGCATCGGCTGGCACCTTGCGGGCGTTGTCGCTGTTCATGCCGCGCAGCACCTCGATGGCGTCGAGCACGTCCTTGGCGGCGGGCGCGGCCCGCAGCTTGAGTACGGCGAGAAATTCCGGCGCGTAGCGGCGCAGCGTGGCGTAGCTCTCGCCGATGCGGTACAGGAAATCGAAGTCCTCGGGCTGCGCAAGCTTCTGCGCTTCGGTGACGCTCTCGGCGAAGGCATCCCAGGACATGACGGCCTCGATGGCGGCGAACGGATCGCGGCCCGCCTGCTTGGCCTCGATCAGCGCCTGGCCGATTCGGCCGAACAGCCGCACCTTGGCGTTGATCGCTTTGCCGGAGGCCTGGAACTGCTGCTTATGCTTGTTCTTGGCGGCGTTGAACAGCTTGCCCAGGATGCGGTCGTGCAGGTCGATGATTTCGTCGGTGACGGTGGCCATACCCTCGATGGCGAGTGCCACCAGGGTCGCGTAGCGCCGCTGCGCCTCGAACTTGGCCAGGTCGGCGGGCGTCATCTGGCCGCCCTCGCGGGCGATCTTGAGCAGCCGGTTCTGGTGAACCAGGCGCTCGATGCCGGAAGGCAGGTCGAGTACCTGCCACGCCTTGAGGCGCTCGATGTGTTCGAGCATGTGCCGCGAGTTCGGCTTGGCCGGGGACTGGCGTAGCCAGGCCAGCCGGGTCGTCTTGCCGTTGTCCCGGCGCTTGAGCAGATCGTCGAGGCGGCGGCGATGCAGGTCCGACAGGGGTTCGGCCAAGGCATCGTAGATGCGCCGGTTGGCGCGGGTGATCGCCTCGGCGCTCGCCCGCTCGATGGCGTTGAGGGCAGGCAGAATGACCGACTGCCGCCGCAGATGCTCGATCAAGGCGCTGGCCAGCACAATGCCCTTGTCGGTTTGCATGGCCAGCTCGGTCAGCGTGTGGACGGCTTGCCGGTAGTGGCTCATGGTGAACGGTTGGAAGCCGAACACCGTTTGCAGCTCGACCAGGTGCTCGCGCCGGGTCTGCTCCCGCTGCCCGTATTCGTCCCAGCTTTCGACGCTGACCTTGAGCTGGTTGGCGACCAGTCTCAGTAATGGCGGAAACGGCTGCTCATCGACGCCAAGGATGATGCCGGGAAAGCGCAGGTAGCAGGGGTTACGCATGAAAATATTAGTTAACTGATGTTACGCAGCCCAAACACGCCCAATGCGGCATGCTATGAACTATGAACCAACAGCACCTTGAGTTGTACACGGACTACCTAATCACCAGCTTTGGCCAGACTACCGCCACGGGATTGTCTGCCATGTTATCCGGCGACATCAGCCACGACGCTGTGACACGCTTTCTGTCTGCTCGTGACTACACTGCCCGCGACCTATGGCTGGCCGTGAAGAAAACCGTCCGCCAGATCGAAACTGACGACGCCGTACTGATCTTTGACGACACCATTCAGGAGAAGCATTGGACCGACGAGAACGACATCATGTGCTGGCATTTCGATCACTGCCAGGGGCGCATGGTCAGGGGGCTCAACCTCCTCAATGCGCTGTATCACGCACAAGGTATCTCGGTGCCGGTGGCTTTTGAGATCATCCGTAAACCGAACCACTTCTGCGATATCGTCACTCGGCAGGAGAAGCGCAGTAGCGACGTGACCAAGAACGAACTGCTGCAGAAGATGTTCAACCTCTGCGTCAACAACCAGCTCAAGTTCCGCTATGTGTTGATGGATAGCTGGTTTTCGGCGAAGGAGAACTTTGATTTGATTCGTGCCAGACGCAAGCACTTTGTCGCGGCATTGAAAGACAACCGGCTGGTGGCGCTCAGCGCCGCTGACCGACAGCAGGGCCGCTTCGTGCGGGTGGATTCATTGGTGTTATCGGATAAGCAGACGGTGCGTGGCTGGCTCAAGGGTTTCGATGAAGAAGTCTTGATTGTCCGGCGCGTCTTTACAAACAAGGACGGCAGCAGCGGTGAGTTGAATCTGGTGTGCAGTGATCTGACGTGCGACGGCGAGCAGGTCGCCCAACTCCATCAGAAACGGTGGAAGGTAGAGGAGTTCCATAAATCGCTGAAGTCCAATGCGGGTTTGGCGAAGTCACCGACACGTCGGGTACGAACCCAGCAAAACCACGTGTTCATGTCGATGTACGCCGTCTTCAAGTTGGAGTGCTTGAAGATGACGCACAAACTCAACCACTTCGCCTTGCGCTCTAGGCTTTACATCAAAGCCATCAAACTGGCCTATGACGAGCTGCTGGAGATGCGAGCGGCTGCGTAACATCAGTTAGTTAAGGTTCTTGGTGACATGTGTTAGCTGCCCAGCATGGAACTTGATGCGATTGGTGGCGTCTCCCCACCTTTTCGAGATAAGCATGCCGGGAGCAAAATTAGTCGAACATTTTTCCGGAATG
>NZ_JBQXDJ010000005.1:0-119295 GCF_052601015.1 Chitinimonas violaceus
CGTTTGCCTATTCAGACCCACTCAGCTACACTCATCAGTTTCGCTTCGTTTTTGTCTGCGTCAGCAGCAGAGAGGCGAACTATACGCACCGCCCCAACACTCGTCAACTCCCACACAACACTTTTTTAACGCCAAAGCCTTCACCTATCAACAACTCGCTGATTTATAACGAATCAGCCAGACAAAATAATTGAGCCGCCCCACCAACCCCTGTTCTACAGCAACGAATCTCGCCTCAAAGCACTGCCAAATAACAGTTCCGAAATGGACAACGCCCCATTAGGAGCGCTGTTAGTTATAATATATGTGTGTTTGGAAGTAGTGCTTACCGTGAAACACATCCTTGTCCTACCCAGGCTTGCGATTACTACCAGCTACCATGCGGTATTCGAACAGTCGGCATTCCAAAGCGCCGTTAAACAATACTGTTCGTTTACTTGCAGAAAGCCGGATCAACTTCGCCAAGCGTAGGTCAGCAGTAAAGTAATATGCGCGCCAGCCAGCAAAACGTTGCTTAAGTGCATGCCCAAGCATTGGGTACAACGCATCAAGCCAAGTCTGTTCCTCCAATCGAACACCATAAGGAGGATTGCAGATTAAGACACCCGAAGCTTGCGGTGCCTCACGCTCAAGTGCGTCCGCTTCTTCCAGTACTACAGCATTGCTAACACCCGCGGCTTCCAAATTAGCGCGGGCAGCTGCCAGCACAGCTGGTGTGTCGTCGCTGCCATAAATTGCACAGGATGCACTAGGTAGCTCTTCCGCCAACGAACGCTGCTTGATCTCATTCCATAAAGCAGCATCGAATTGCATAAACCGCTCGAAAGCGAAACTGCGCCAACGACCTGGGGCCATACGCTTAGCCATCATCGCTGCTTCAACGAGAAAAGTGCCACTACCGCACATTGGGTCCAGCAATGGCTCATCCACCTGCCATCCAGCCAGCTTTAAGATACCTGCAGCCAGATTTTCCCGTAGTGGCGCATCACCAGTCTCACGTCGATAACCACGCTTGAACAGTGCTTCACCACTGGTATCGACATAGATAGTTTGTTGCCGATCCGTCAGAAAAACATGGATTCTGATATCCGGTTTCGCAGTATCTACGCTTGGCCGCTCGCCACACGCGGTTCTGAAACCATCACAGACGGCGTCCTTAACTTTTAATGCAATGAAGTCAAGACTACGCAGCTTGCTACCAATGCCCGTCACCATCACCTTGATGGTGCATGAGACAGGAAACAATGAAGGCCATTCAATACTTCGCGCTGCTTTATAGATATCGTCTTCACTACGGTAGCTACGTTCGACTAAGCGCCAGAGGATACGGCTAGCAATCCGGCTATGAAGATTAGCCCGATACATTAATGCCCAATCACCCTGAAAGATCACCCCACCATCAGTGGGCACAATACCTTGCGCATCCAATTCAGCCAGTTCCTGTGCCAGAACTGTTTCGAGCCCTCTCGGGCAAGGGGCAAAGTAATGGAATACTTGTTTCATGCAGACAATCCGATCAGATTCACAGCGCAGGTAAAGCGTCGCGCCGCTTTTTAGGAAGTTTGGCGCGCACCAATAAATAGGCTTGGTACAACAATTTGCTGAGTTGCTCAGCGGGCAATACCGCAGGGGAGTCTAAACGGACCCAGTGATAGCGCGCCAAATAGGGTGCGGGCTTAATTCCTGGTTGGTCCGTTAACTCCAGAAAACGGGCTGGTTCAACTTTAAAAGACAAACCGGGCGATTGATCAGGGTCCGCACAGCAAACACAGAACATTTTGCTTCCTATCGAAAACACACGTTCGGTCTTCCACTTGATATCCATTGTGACGCCAGGGTAACCCAAACATATTGCTTCAACTTCGGCATGCGTCACTTGAACCACCCTTCTCATTAAGCTAATAACACCCGATCACTCACGCCGCCCTGCTATTGGGCACAACACGCCGACGAGCTTGGCTGATCACAGGTGCCCAACGCTCACCCGGCCGCTTCTTATATGTACACAAGGTAAGCTCACTAGGTGCAAAAGCGTTGACGTTGTGGGTAAGGGGCGTCGTAATCAGGTACTGTGCCTGGGTGGCTTTGAGGAAAGCACCGACTTTATCGATGTTCAATACATCCAGGTGAGCAAATGGTTCATCGATAAACACAAAGCCGGACGGATTGCTTTCGTCCATCATCAAGCCTATCAGCAAGATAAGCGACTTCATGACCTGCTGACCACCCGAGGCCTCGCCATCGTTGAGGCCCATCATGCCCTTCTGGTCAAAATCGAAACGCACCGACAAACCGGCTTGCCCCAGGGTAATGTCGTCGTTATCCAGATGTGGCGGATCAACCTCCACCACAATGCCAGACAGTTCACCCAAGCGCTTAATATTGGCGCTATAGGCCCGTACCGTGGCACGAAGCTTGGCGATATAGGCGCTACGCGCTTCGTCGGTCAGTTCCCGTGCCCGCTCTACTTCACGACCGCGCGCTGCCGTTTCATTGGCCAGCTGCTCATAGTCCTGCTGCATCTTTTCACGCAGCTCCAACACGCTGGCATCTTTCTCCCAGTCGCCCTGCTCCAGACGTTCATGCTGCCGTTGAATATCGTGACGCACATTCTGTACTGAGCTCCACTCTTCCCGTAAGGCGGGTAACGACTGTGTGGTCAATCCCCGCTCAATCAGGCCCGCACGTAATCGTTTGGCTTCTTCAATAAGTCGGGTTTGCTCCTGCTGACGACTTTCCACCTGAGATGACAGCTCATCGACCTGTTTGAGTAGGCCGTTACGCGCAATTTCAATCTCTTTCAAACGCAAACGCGCATCCATACCCGCTTGGCGCATCTGGTCCAGAGTCTGCTGCTGACTCGCCAACTCCTCTCCCAAACGCTGCGCTTCATTTCGCAGCTCGGGCAACATTTTCTCGGCAGCATCAAATTCATCACGCCGGGCCGCCAACTGCTGCACTGCATCCATACCTGCCAATTGCAATTGCAAAGCAGAAACCTTACGGCCGAGCTCTACCGAAGCCCCCTCCCAATCCAGCACCTGCTGGTTCAGGTCGCGCAGCTGTCGGCTGACTTCAGCCAACCGCGACTGCCGTGCACCTTCTCCAAAGTGATGCTCTCGCGGATCTACCCCGATATGCCGACCACCACGCCGTTCCTTGTGATACCCCTCGCGCGTAATCCAATCACCAACAACAGCTGCCGCCGCCTCAATCGACTTTACCCGTTGCACCTGATTAAGCTGCCGCGTTAACCAGCCCGGCACATCCGCCTTGATATTCAGGACTTCCAGAATCGAGCCAGGAACCGCCTTGGGTAGCGCCTCGCGTTCCGGAACAATGAAATGCCGATACTGCAACCGCTGACCAATCTGGAACGCCACTTGGCGGTCTGCATCGCGATTAAGCAAAATAATGTGGCGATAAGGTGCCAACAAAGCCTCCACTGCGGCTTGCCAGCTATTGTCCTGCACCTCGACAATCTCGCTCAGTAACTGATGGCCAATGCCTGCTTCATCCAATGCGGCGCGCATCTGGCGTACAAAAGGCTCGCAGGGCTGACGGCCGCCTTGCAAGGCAGACTGTAATTCTGAAAGCTGCTCACGTTCGCGTTTAGCCTCCTTGATTTGCAGCTGCAGCTCGGCCTGCTCACCACGTAGCCGCCCTAATGTCTCACCCAACTCTGCTGCGTCGGTACCCGACTCGGCTTCGGCAAGCGCCTTCATCTTATCCCGCTGTTCCAATAGCTTTTCTGCAGCCTTGGCTTCAGTCTTGGCTTGCTGGAAAGGCTCCCATAATTGCTTGTAGCTGGCGTCAGCGGTCAATTCAGCAGCAATCACCGCTTCCGCGGTCTCGGCCTGGGTTCGCAACTCCGTATCAACCTTCGCCAGCTCATCCTGACGTGACTTCAGTACCCGGCGCATACCTTTGAACTGGCTGACATAGCCCATTACCGAGTCATAAGACTCCAGATAGCGCAGTGCCGGCAACACACTATGTTCCAACTGGTGAACCTCGTGCTCCAAAGCCTGCCAATCCATATAGCGCTGAGCGCGACTGCGCATATTGTTGACCCGGACTTCCAGGCCGTCGAGCTGACGAGTCAGTTCCTGAAGCTCGTTTTCCGCCTCACGTTGCTCGTTCTTGGCTTGCTGATAGTTGTCGAGTACCGCTTTATCGCCAAATACCTGGAACACCAAGTCCAACAGCGACTTGGGGCCATACTCACACAGCTTGTCCGTATCACCCTGCTCCAACGCAAGCACTTCGGCAATCGCCCGGGTCAGCCCAGCTTGCTCAAGGTTCAGTTTGTAATCACGCACCCCCAGCCAGGTAAGACTTTTTTCAGCGTCTGCATTCAACTCGACCACGCCAGACGCAATCGCATAGTGGCGTACCCAGTCTCCGCCCTGCTTGGAAACGCGACAGAACAAGGTAACTGCATCCTCCGCAATTGCCCAGAAGGGACGTTGCCGGAAAAAGTCGCCCGACTTCATTGCGGGGTTATCCACGACCGCACGCAACCACGCGACCGGCTCGGAGGCATTCCGTACATAGCGCTTATAGTCCCGCCGACCCGAACACGGCAAAGCCAGTAATGTTCGCAAGGCATCAAGCAGTGTCGTCTTACCTGATCCATTCGGACCGACAATCGTGACGATCTGAGCATCCAGTGGGACTTCAATGCTTTGCCAGAAGTCCCAGTTACGCATTTCGAGTTTTCGGAATTGGAACATAGTAAGGCGGTCTTTCTTAGAGCCTGCTCACGAGCAGACACCAGCGGGTAAAGGGCAATGAATTACTACTGGACTGCTGGCTCGGTGGCACGACGCTTCAGCACTTCAGCCAATGCGCCTTCGATGATGCGCGGGGCCAGTACGCTGTAGTCGAGCATCAAATCCAGCAACGGTCCCTCGTGGACCATCTTATTGCGCCGCTCGATAAATCCAAGCCGAGCCAGCTGCCCCAGGTTGGCATTCATACGCGTCTTGCCGCCCAGCTTTTCCCGAAAATCGGCAAACAAGGCATCTTCCGGCACACCGACAGATACATCCTCACCCTGTGCCAGCGGCTTTGCCGCGCCGAACATATCTGCCTGCCCCTCACGCTCGATTTCGGCCCGACTGACCTGACGCTCACGCTTGGGCAGAATGATCAACGACCAGAGTACGATCAGTAATGCAATCGCGTCGCGTGGCAGACTCATGTTATTGCTTAGCCAGGCTTCGCCTTCACCAAACACAAAAGCCTCCATGTCCTGCTGCAAACCCACCGCAATATGCTCGGCATAGGGGTTCTCAAGCAGGGTAAGGCCCACCTCGTTCAGCCTCAATTCCAAGGAACGACGAAAGTCCTCGTCAACCAGGGCACGCCGGGCCAATGGGTCTGTACGGGCAATAAATCGGTGGGCGATCAGACGGGCGCTAAGAATGGAAAGAGCATCGTTCATAGGGGACGAGTGAAATTCGTTGGCGTCACAACCGCCACAACGAACACTTCACCTTTCATGCTTCAGTGTTTTCAATAGGGACCAGCTCACCACGACTGATGGCGGCCACTTCGGGATGATCAAGCTCAACAACTTCTGCATCATGCTGCAGACGCAAAGGCAGATTCACCATATCGCCGACAATACTTTGCTCCAACGCAGCTTCGGCATCACCAAGCAGTGAAAGCAGCGATAGGCGATAGGCAGTTTCGGGGTAGGTATCCACAACCACAGCATCGGAAATATCTGTCGGCACAGAAAACCCGGCCAACAACGCATACAGCGACTCAGCTTCAAACAGGCGCTCTGCTTCTGGTGCACTCAAGGAAGGAGCTGCAACTTTCTCTGGCAATACATTGCTTTGGGCTGCGACACGCTCACGCTCAATCAATTCGAACTCTGCGATATCCACCATTTCCGCCCCTGTCACTAGGGCCAGCTGCGGCGAGAAGCACAGCATGTTGGACGCCATACCGGCCAAGTCTGCTTGACTGGCAGTACGCAACCATTCTGCGATATCGCTGGAAGTCAGGCCAGATGCACCCAAATGTACACGCTGTGCCTGGAGCTGGTTGAGACGACGCTGGAAGCTACCCGTCAAACGCAGAATTCGCGACTGCGCCATACCAATTGCCTGCACTTGGTCCAACACCCGGCGTTCAAGGTTTTCGTCCTCGAACATACTGCGTATGACTTCCGTACCCTTTTGTACCCAACGCCAAACTGACTCAAGCCGCTTCTGAGCTTTCTGAATCTGGAATTCGGACTGTGACTCGAGCGCATCCTCGAAGTACTTGTAGAGCTCATTCAACCTTGCCAGCAAATGCTGCAGGGTTTCATTGGTTACCCTACCCATTTGTTGCTGACCGACTGCTTGCGAGGTTAGATATCCCAGCTCTGCATCCTGATCAGAGAAAGCCAACAAGGTGGAAACGGCAGCTAATGCCACACGGCCTGTTTCAGCAATCTGATACAGGCCTTCATCACCATCCCATAACAACAGCCCATTCTCGCGCAGCCGACTCAAGACCGTACGCAGCTTGATCGAATTCACATAAGCAAAATGCGCCTCCAGCTGAGCAGGCGACCAACGAGGTTCCTGACCACGAGCGCCGATCTCTCGCAATACCATCAACCGCATCAATACCTGTTCTTCATTGCCATGAAACAGCGTGATGAAGGCATTGATCAACGGCCGTGACTGCAGCAAGTCCGCCAGCGGCGGGACATCGACCGGGTTAAGCCCTGCGGCCAGAAAATCGGCAAGCTTCTCGTCAGACACGGTATTGGGCCGAATCAGGACTTAGTCGGGTCGTAGGGCTCATAAGCAGGCTGGTCTTGAGGGGCAACTTCTACTTCACGTTTAGGACGAATTGCTTCCAGATACTCCATCAACGACCAGCACAATTGTTGAGTACCTTCGCCAGTCAACCCGGAGATCGTGAACACCCGCTGCGCGTTTGGATCAAAGGGCGCATACGGATCTGGTTCCGCACTAGTCCAACCATATGCTACAAGGAAATCCTTCACACGCTGCTCGCGCTCATTCTCGGCCAACATATCTACTTTGTTGAGCACCAGCCAACGCGGCTTAAGATATAGCGCCTCATCGTACTTGCGCAGCTCTTCAACAATCGCTTTCGCCTCACGTACGGGGTCAGTCTCTTCATTGAAGGGAGCAAGATCCACCAGATGCAACAGCACACCAGTCCGCGCCAGATGCTTGAGGAACCGATGTCCCAAACCCGCACCTTCCGCTGCGCCTTCAATCAACCCAGGAATATCCGCGATCACAAAGCTGCGATTATGATCAATACGCACCACGCCCAGATTTGGATGCAAGGTAGTGAATGGATAATCCGCAACCTTGGGCTTGGCGGCAGACACCGCCCGGATAAACGTGGACTTGCCGGCATTTGGCATACCTAAGAGACCCACATCCGCCAATACCTTCAGCTCCAGCCGCAACTCGCGGTGCTCGCCCTCTTCGCCATAAGTGAACTTACGCGGCGCCCGATTGGTGGAAGTTTTAAAGTGCAGGTTACCCAGCCCCCCTTTTCCACCCTTGGCAATCAGGATCTTCTCACCGTCCTGAGCCAAATCAGCTACCAGTTCACCGGTTTCATTGTCACTGATCACCGTACCAACAGGCATACGCAGGAAAATGTCGTCCGCACCCTTGCCATAGCAATCGGCACCGCGACCATTCTCACCATGCAGGGCTCGGTATTGCTTTACAAAACGGTAGTCGACCAGGGTATTGATGTCCTTGTCCGCTACAGCCCAGATACTGCCGCCTCGGCCGCCATCTCCACCATCCGGACCGCCACGTGGCACAAACTTCTCGCGCCGCATACTGGCCGAGCCGTTGCCACCCTTGCCGGCGATCACTTCGATGCGGGCTTCGTCGATAAATTTCATGGTCGGGTCATTCCGGATAAGTGGTTAAACACCGCATTGCGGTCGAAACAAAAATAATTAGAAGCAATGCTACTGGCAGCATCCCGCTACCGTAAGTAGCCTGCTGTACCTTTGCAAATACCCAGCCTGGGTTACTTAAGAACCTGTTTACGATCTTACTGCGCAACCGTGACTAGGGCTTATCTGCTGCTCGCGGCAGGTCGTAACCGGTTCTAAGAACCTGTCTAAAGTCTGCTGTGCGTCAGCAATACGGCGTTGAAAACACCCTCGAAATGCTCATTTACCATGAGTAAACTCCGCTTTCTCGACTGTTTTCGCCTTATCTTGCTCTAGCTCGCGAGACTTTAGACAGGTTCTAAGAAATCTGATTCTTAAATGAAAAAGCCCTATCTGGCGATAGGGCTTCGATTTTAAGCGAAACACCCAGTTGCCGGCGTTTCGCTTACCGGGGAGACTTAGGCCTCAACACCGGTGTAGGGCTCGACCACAACGGTCTTACGCTTCAGCGGACCCTTGACCACAAACTTCACGTAGCCATCAACCTTGGCGTACAGAGTGTGATCCTTACCCATGCCAACGTTATCGCCTGCATGGAAACGGGTACCACGTTGACGGATGATGATCGAACCAGCGTTGATCAATTCACCACCGTAAACCTTGGTGCCCAGTCGTTTGGCTTCTGAGTCGCGACCGTTGCGCGAACTACCGCCGGCTTTTTTATGTGCCATGTTTCAGACTCCTTAGCTTACTTGACGATGGCGTCAATGCGAATTTCGGTGAAATTCTGACGATGCCCTTGGCGCTTCTGGTAGTGCTTACGGCGACGCATCTTGAAAATGCGGACCTTTTCGCCACGGCCATGCGCAACAACCGTTGCCTTGACCGTCGCGCCAGCAACCAGGGGGGTGCCAACAGAAACCGCTTCACCGTCCACCACCATCAATACTTCTTCAAGCACGATTTGGGCGTCGATGTCGGCGGCAATCTGTTCTACTTTGAGTTTTTCGCCGATAGCAACTTTGTACTGCTTGCCACCGGTTTTTACGACCGCATACATGACTGGGCTCCTAATTAGTAATCCCAACGCAGGGCGCAGGGAGCCGGCGAATATACGGAAGTCGCTGAATTTGGTCAAGTTTTTACCATTCCACCGCCTTTGATATTCTATCAAGTCGACGTATAAACACGGGGCATTCCTTTGTTCCCATAAAGACTTATCGAGCTACCGATTCAGGCTGCGTAGGCTCGGCTATAATCGCCCAGTTTTGTTTTCCCATCCCAGCCTGCCGCCGTGACCATCGAATTCGTCAAAACCGTTATCGCCGCCGATATGCAAGCCGTGGATGCCTTGATCCGCGATCGTCTTCACTCCGAGGTGATATTGGTACGCCAAGTTGCGGAGTACATCATTTCCTCTGGTGGAAAGCGCTTACGCCCAGCCCTTACGCTATTGTCCGCCCAAGCACTGGGCTACAACGGACACCACCACATAGAGCTTGCCACCGTAGTGGAATTCATTCATACGGCAACCCTGCTTCACGATGACGTCGTAGATGAGTCAAGCTTGCGCAGAGGACGCGATACCGCCAACGCGCTGTTCGGCAATGCCGCATCTGTGCTGGTAGGCGACTTCCTATACTCGCGTGCCTTCCAGATGATGGTTGGCGTTAACGATATGCGGGTAATGCAAGTGCTGGCGGACGCCACCAATGTCATCGCTGAAGGTGAGGTTTTGCAGCTGATGAATATTGGTGATGCCGAACTCAACGAGGCTGCCTACCTGAAAGTCATTCGCTACAAGACTGCCAAACTCTTTGAGGCCGCGGCACGTCTTGGCGCCTTGCTGACCAAGCAAGACAAAAATGTCGAGACCGCGCTGGCAAGCTACGGCATGCACCTAGGCACTGCATTTCAAATTGTTGATGATGTTCTCGACTATTCAGGCGAGGCAGGTGAAATAGGCAAGAATCTGGGGGACGATTTGGCAGAAGGGAAGTGCACGCTTCCATTGATTCATGCCATGCGCCTTGGTAACGAAAAACAAGCCAGTATCGTGCGCGACGCCATTGTCCATGCCCAGCGCGAGAACTTTGCCGATGTCCTAAAAGTAGTACGGACCAGTGGTGCGCTAAATGCCGCCATGGAGGCAGCCCACATTGAAGCACAATTCGCACTCGACGCAATTGCCAGCCTGCCGAACAACCCAGCATCCCAGGCACTGCGCGAGCTCGCCAGATTCGCTGTGGAAAGGAATAGTTAAGCGTCTTACCTGGCTTTACAGCCATTGGGTGAGTCGCCATAATGCGCGACTCGTTTCGGCGTGTGGCGCAGCCTGGTAGCGCACTTGCTTCGGGAGCAAGGGGTCGGAGGTTCGAATCCTCTCACGCCGACCAAAGGTAAAAAGCCGATGCTTATTCATCGGCTTTTTTTGTTGATACCTCCTTGTTTTTCCTAGAAAAGCGACCTTAACTTAGGCGATTCTGGAAAAAAAGTTCCCGCCGGTCCGAAGACCTAAGGCGGGAAGAGGAGGAGGAAACGGTTCGCACCCAAAAACTAGTGCGATTGATGTAATCGTAGCGCCGAAGTCAAATTCCTGCAAGACATAGGTATTTAATTTCAAGGTAATCTTCGATGCCGTGACGCGAACCTTCCCGGCCCAAACCAGATTGCTTTACTCCGCCAAATGGCGCCACTTCGTTGGAAATCAGGCCAGCATTGATACCAACCATGCCATATTCCAAACCTTCTGCCACCCGCCATACGCGCCCTATATCGCGGGCATAAAAGTAAGCCGCTAAGCCGAATTCTGTATCGTTGGCTCGCTCAATCACTTCCGCTTCGCTTTCGAACTTGAATAGCGGGGCCAGTGGACCAAAGGTTTCCTCACGAGCAACTTTCATCTCTGCGGTAACACCAGAAATGATGGTTGGTTCGAAGAAGCTGTGACCTAACGCATGGCGTTTACCCCCAGCCAACAGCTTGCCCCCCTTGGAAAGGGCATCGGCAATATGCTCTTCCACTTTCTCAACGGCCTTCATGTCGATCATCGGCCCCTGGGTCACACCAGGTTCTGCACCATTGCCGACTTTGAGCTGAGCAACAGCTGCTGACAGCTTCTGGGCAAATACATCGTAAACACCGGCTTGGACATATATCCGATTGGCGCAAACGCAGGTTTGCCCAGCATTACGATATTTCGAAGCGATCGCGCCCTCTACAGCGGCATCCAGATCAGCATCATCAAATACGATGAACGGTGCATTACCGCCCAACTCCAACGACACTTTTTTGATAGTCGGCGCACAAGCCGCCATCAGTTCACGACCGATTTCGGTTGAACCGGTGAAACTGAGTTTGCGCACAATCGGATTAGTCGTGAACTCACCACCAATAGCCTTTGCCGAACCAGTAACAACACTCAGTACGCCTGCCGGAACACCAGCACGGTGGGCAAGTTCAGCCATGGCCAATGCGGAAAGCGGTGTCTGGCTGGCGGGTTTGATGACCATTGGACAACCTGCCGCCAATGCAGGACCCGCCTTACGCGTAATCATGGCGGTAGGGAAGTTCCATGGCGTTACGGCGGCAGTAACACCAATTGGTTGCTTGATCACCATCAACCGTTTGTCACCCCACGGAGATGGAATCGTCTCGCCATAGACTCGCTTGGCTTCCTCTGCGAACCATTCAAAAAAGGACGCCGCATAAGTAATCTCGCCCTTAGCCTCCGCCAGTGGCTTACCTTGCTCGGCTGTCAAAATAGCTGCCAAGTCATCCTGATTGGCCAACATCAAGTCAAACAATTTGCGCAATACGGCACCACGCTCTTTGGCGGACTTGGCTTTCCAGGCAGGCCAAGCTTTATCTGCAGCCTCAATAGCACGTCGGGTTTCTGTGGCGCCCATCTTCGGTACATGAGCGATGATCTCGCCCGTGGCCGGGTTATTGACCGGGATCGTTTCGCCAGAATCCGTCCCAAGCCACTGACCATCGATATAGCACTGTTGCTTGAGCAAACTAGGATCTTTCAGGTTCAACATGGTTTCCTCCTCAGGCTTTCATCGCGGCATCAAGGATATCGAGCGCTTCGGCAAACGTTGCATCGTCTATCGTCAATGGCGCCAAGAATCGAATCACGTTCGAATACACACCACAGGTCAATAGAATCAGACCGCGCTTAATGGCTTCGGTTTGCACTTTCTTGGCAAAATCGGCATCAGGCTCGTCACTGCCCGGCTTGTTGAATTCCACCGCCACCATAAAGCCCAAGCCACGAATATCTGCGATTTGCGGCACTACCGGCTTCAGGCTAGCCAGCTTTTCTTTCAACGCAGCGCCTAAACGTTCTGCCCGCGCGTTCAACTGCTCCGTTTCGATCACATCAAGAACTGCCAATGCTGCTGCGATTGCCAACGGACTGCCTGCATAGGTACCACCCAATCCACCCGGGGACGGAGCATCCATCAAATCCGCACGGCCAGTAACGGCTGAAAGTGGAAAACCGCCCGCCAGACTCTTGGCCATAGTCATCAAGTCTGGCTTCACATCGTAGTGTTCCATTGCGAAGGTTTTCCCGGTACGAGCAAAACCCGTCTGTACTTCATCGGCAATCAGCAAAATGCCGTGTTCGTCACATAGCTTTCGCAACTCGGTAAAGAAGGGCTTAGGTACTGAGTAAAAACCACCTTCCCCTTGTACCGGCTCGATGATGATGGCAGCAACCCGCTTAGGATCGATGTCTGCCTTGAACAGCATGTGCAGGTGCTTGAGCGAATCAGCCGAAGAAACCCCGTGCAGATCGACAGGGAAAGGAGCATGAAAAACGTCTGCCGGCATAGGGCCGAAATTCAGCTTGTATGGATTCACCTTTCCGGTCAGTGCCATACCCATCATGGTCCGGCCATGAAAGCCTCCCGAAAAAGCAATGATGCCACTACGGCCGGTAGCAGCACGGGCTATCTTGACTGCATTCTCAACAGCCTCCGCCCCCGTCGAAAAGAAAGCCGTCTTCTTTGGGCCATCAATCGGCACTATCTGATTCAACTTCTCAGCCAGTTGAACATAACCCTCGTAAGGTACAACTTGGTAACAGGTATGTGTAAATGCATCGAGCTGCGCTTTTACCGCCGCTACCAGTTTGGGATGACGATGACCCGTATTCAGTACTGCGATACCCGCAGCAAAATCGATAAAACGGCATCCCTCCATATCCCAGAGCACCGCATTTTCAGCACGCTCGACAAAGAAGTCCCCCAGTACCCCTACGCCACGCGGCGTGGCAGCAAGTCGACGAGCGTGAAGAGCGGCATTCTTGGGCATGATGGCTTCCTTGCAGTTCGGAGTAGAGTTGGTGCGGATTTAATCACAAGCGATGAATAAATTCATCACATGCGGTGAATAAATTCATCGCTGCAGCGCAACATATAACGCCATGATTTGACTAAAGAAATCCGAACATTCCTGCTGATAATCAAGACCTTCCAGATGTCACGGGGTATGGCTACCCACTGCACCATCAGCCTTGAACTTGGGGAAAGAAACCAACAGAACAGACTACCGAGCATTGCACTTTTAGTTAGCGGATGTAGGCCAGTAAAGATTCAGCCCGACCATTGCGTTTCCCTAACTAGATCGAAGTACAACCCGTCTGGATCAAACAAGTTGATTTCTTAAAAGCCAACTCACGAAGTAAGCGTTAAGCCCGACGCCACTTGATCGAACAACCAATACTGGCCACTTGCTGCCTAGGTCCCTCGCCCGTCATGGCAATTTGCTTCATTGCCTCAAACAAATCGCGTGAACCTCCTTGGCGGCCGGGAGTACGGCCTGAATCATTGAAACGGCCCCGATACTGCAGTTGCAAATCGCTGTTGTAACCAAAAAAGTCTGGTGTACACATCGCACCGTAAGCTCGCGCAACGTCCTGAGTCTCGTCATAAAGATAAGGAAAGCCAAAGTGATAGGCTTTGGCATATGCCTTCATATTCTCGAAGTCATCGTCCGGATAAGCGGTTGGGTCGTTGCTGTTAATCGCCACACAACCAATGCCATAGCGCTGTAACTCCTGGCAAGTCTTTACCAATTCCTCACGTATTGCCTTCACATAAGGGCAATGGTTACAGATAAACATCACCAGTAAGCCACCAGACCCCTGTACCGCAGCCAGACTGTAATACTGGCCGTCAGTAGCCTGCAGGCTGAAGTCAGGCGCAGCGAGGCCAAACTGGCAAACGGGCGTGGTCACGCTGGTCATCTGGTAACTCCCATAAACAGGTAATGGATGCAGTATAGGTCCGGCTTGGCTGGCATAATCGACATCATTGAAAAGCATTCCTTTACCCCATGCCACGCCTCTATCTTGCCTCCCCACTTGCCTGCGGGCTTGAGTTCGACCTCCCTGATACCAACGCACGACACGTACAAGTTCTACGCTTGCAACCCGGTAATGAACTGACGCTATTCAATGGTGAAGGTGGCGAATACACCGCGCATGTAATGGAAATGGGCAAGCGACACGTAAAGGTCAGGGTAGACAGCTTCAATGACGTAGAGCGTGAATCACCGCTGCAGTTGACATTGGTTCAAGCGCTCTCCGCAACAGAGCGGATGGACTTCACCGTACAGAAAGCGGCTGAACTGGGTGTAAACAGTATCCAGATTGTGCAGTCGGCCTTCTGTGGCTACAAACTCGCAGCAGACAGGGCAGAGAAACGCTTACAGCATTGGCAAGGCGTTGCCCAGGCTGCTGCCGAACAGTGTGGCCGAACACGCATCCCGACGATATCAGCACCAATCAAACTGGAGCAATGGTTAAACCAGGCTCCAGCAGCAGACTTGAAACTACTGCTCTCACCCACAGGTGCAAACAGGCTGGATGCCTTACCAATCAAAGCCAAGACTGTACAAGTGCTGGTCGGCCCGGAAGGTGGGTTTTCCCAAGAGGAGGAAGCCAGCGCAATAGCGGCAGGTTTCATGCCACTGCTACTTGGCCCACGGATTTTCCGAACTGAATCGGTAACTCCGGTTGTCGCTGGGTTGCTACAAGCGCGCTATGGTGACTTTTGAGTACCAGCTCGGGACCTTATTGCACAACCAATCCACAGGGTGAGGCACAGCATAGAACCCGGAAGGTCACCCTGGCGAGCCATGTGCCAATGCTCCGGCGTAGACCTGCTATGCGCTCCTAAAGCGAACCGTAGGAATGCAAACCCGACAAAAACATATTGACGCCCAGAAAGGCAAAAGTAGTAACCAGCAAGCCAATTACCGCCCACCAAGCCAGTACATTGCCCCGCCAGCCTTTTACCAGTCGCACATGCAACCATGCGGCGTAATTCAGCCAAACGATCAACGCCCAGGTCTCTTTGGGGTCCCAGCTCCAGTATCCTCCCCAGGCATCTGCGGCCCACATTGCACCGAGAATGGTGGCAATGGTGAAAAACAGAAAGCCCACAGCGATGGCCTTGTACATCACCTCGCCCAACGTGTCGTAGCTTGGCAGACGGCTTGCCAATATCCCCTTGGAAACCAGTAACTGGGCGATACCCAGCATCGATGCCAAAGCAAACGCGCCATAACCGACAAAGTTGGCAGGTACGTGAATCTTCATCCACCACGATTGCAATGCTGGAATCAACGGCTGGATCTCGTGAGCTTGGCGATCTATGGAATACCAAAGAATGAAGCCAACCGCCGCAGAAATCACCAGCAATACAAAGCCGCCCATACGCCGTGTCGCAAAGCGTTGCTCGTAGTACAGATACATCAGCGAGGTGATCAGGCAAAAGAGGACGAAGACTTCGTACAGGTTCGATACCGGCACATGGCCAATATCCGGGCCGATCAGATAGCTCTCGTACCACCGAACAAAAAACCAGCTCATGGCAGCACCGGCTGCAGCCCAGGTCAACCCGGAGGCAATCGCTTCGGCCGTGTTTGAACGGCGCGCCAAACCCAGCCAATACAGACCTGTGGCAAGCACGAACAACACACACATCCACATCACCAACGACTGGCTGGCAAGAAGATACTTGAGCCAAAATGCCGTCTGGCCACGTACCAGATCATCCCCATAGAGACCGATACCGATCAGGGCAACCAAACCACTCACCGGCAGGAACACCCTTACGGACTTCCAGAACCAACCCAATGCAATAGCACCTAATGCAACGCCAACCAAAATGGCCTGTTCATAACCATCCATGAATGTGCGGTAACGTCCAAATGCTACGGCTGCGACGAGGATCATCAACGCTGCAAAAAGGTGGTCACCCAACTTCAAGCCTTGCCAAAACAACGGATTGGCCGGCCGGGACTTGGTTACATCCAAGGTAGTGGTGTTCATGTCTTGACATCCTCTTGCCGCCCTACCAATGTGGCCAGCGTTTCGGTGTGTAATTCAAATTCACGTACAGTCTGCGCATCATGGCGATTGGCGCTCATAGCCAATAACACCTTCCCTTCGCCAGCCCAAACCCAGATTCGATTTTCGCGAATATAGAACATGCAGAAAATCCCAAGAACCAGCAGGAGGCTCCCCAGGTACACGAGGTTCTTGCCTGGGCTGCGGGTTAGCTGAAAGCCGCTCGACTTCACTTCGGTAAAACCGACAGGTTGCAAATAGAAGTCGTTGCCGTAATCAAAGCTGGCCGATACCGCTACCAGACTGTCCATCAGAAACCGGTAATGCGCTTCGTCCAACTCAACGACGGGCAAGTTGGCGCGCTCCTGCGTCAAACGCATCGCATCAATTACCGCACCTTGCAAAAGCTTGATGTAAGTCTGCGCCACCGCCTGGCGTTTGACTTTCGGCACCTTGTCGTCCAAAAAGCGCTCCAACGCGGTAAAACCACCTTCAGAGAATCGCTGCAGTACCCATTGCAGACTTTGTTCGAACTCTCGCCGATACGGGCCTGAAATAGCACCGTCCTTTTCCGCCTTCTCTGCCGTACGGCGGGCAATCTCCGACCACGCGGCGGAATCAAACAAAGTCGCGCGCAACCTCATGAACGTGTCTGGCTGCAGGTCACCATCCAATGGAATACGAACAAATGCAAAAGGAGCAGCTACTTCGCTACGAACACCACTCATCAGGTAATAACGACCATCCTGCTCAAACGGTGCCAGGTAATTCAGGTATTCGCGTGCCTGCCCCTGCGCATCTCGCACTTTAAACTGGATCGAAGGGCCAACATTCTTGACCTTCTTCTCAGCTTTCACCTGTCGAACATCCTGCACCAGCTTACTCATCCCCTGCTCTTGCGCTGTCTCACCCAGGTTTTCGATATTGAAAGCGCGGAAATCACCGAACTCCAATGTCAGTGGCTTAGATTGCCACTTCAACGGTAATTGGCTTTGGGAGACTGCATCCAGCGGCTTTGACTGCGACTGCTTGCCAAACAAATCCCAGACAGCAAATTGAAGCTGAGACCCACCATCACCAAAGCTGGACTGATAAATCGCAATGCCATCAACAATTAATGGGTGGTTGACCTTAACCGTAGCCGACGTCACCTTGCCAGTTGCTTTTTCAGTTACCTCTATATCGCTGGCAAACAACTTGGGCTGGCCAGTACTGTAATGCTCGATGTGAAATTTCTTGAGCTTGAGCGTAAAAGGCAACTCTTGAACGAAATAACCCCGCCCAGCATTCAAAAAAACCACATCACCCGCTGCACCTTCTGGGAGCTCCAACATTCCGCGGAAAGACAAATTACCGGTATCTAGCCGGCTTTTTGCTGGAATCTGGCTTTGCGGCACATTACGGAGTTCGACCTCTTTCTGACCAAATACCTCCTGCACCTTGAGCGGCAAATTTCCGTCCAACAATCCGCCAATACAGATAACGACAATCGCAGCATGCGCCAGCAAATAACCCAACCGCTGCATACTGCCTTTTTTGGCAGCAAGCATTTGCCCATCGGTACGCTCTTGCTGCTTAAAACGATATCCTTGCGTCGCCAACCATGGCTGTATACCGGCAAGGGCCGACTGAGACCCATCGCTATCGAATTCGGCGTGATGTGGCATTGCCCTCAACGACTTCAACGAAGCCTGTTCACGGTAGTGCTTTACATCTCGCAAAACACCGGGCAATTGCCGATAGATGCAAAGTGATGTCGACACCACCAGAAACGCCAGAATGCCCAGAAACCAGCTGGCGTGGTACACATCGAACAGGCCCAGCCACAGGAATAACTGAAACCAGAAATCGCCAAATTCGATCGCGTAGTTCGTATAAGGCTGGTTCTGTTGCAATACGGTACCAATCACCGACGCAATCGCGATGATGCTCAGCAGACTGATGGCAAACCGCATCGAACTGAGCAACTCATAAACGGCTTGCCAGAAGGTAAGGCGACGCACTTTGATTCCAGTAAACAAATCAAAGGGGTGGCGAGGCCACCCCTTGAGTATATCGGGCCAGGACAAAACGCCCTGGCAGATCATTTTTCTTTAACGCAAACCCGCAATGTACTCTGCAACAGCTTTCATGTCCGCATCCGACAACTTGCCCGCGATCGGTTTCATGATCAAATTTACCCGCCCAGTACCTACCTTGTAGTCTTTCAAGGACTTTTCAATGTATGCAGCGTGCTGAGATCCCAGGCGCGGAAACTGAACCGGCATACCGCTACCATTAGGACCGTGGCAAGCCATACATGCCGGCACGCCGGTTTCGCGGTTACCACCGCGATAGATCTTCTTACCTGCCTCTATCAAGACTTTGTTGGTACCCGCACGCTCTTTTGGTTTTTGCTCGCCAAAATACGCTGCCAAGTTCTTCATATCAGCATCAGATAACGCCGCCACCTGCCCCATCATGATCGGGTCTTTACGTTCGCCCTTCTTGAAAGCGGTCAACTGGGCATACAAATATTCCGGATGCTGACCAGCAAGGCTCGGATTAGCGCTGGCGGCACTGTTACCGTCCATGCCATGACAAGCAGCACATACTTGCTCAACGATCGCTTTACCCTTGGCCGGATCGGCCTTGGCCACGGGTGCAGGCGCTTCTGACGCATAGGCCACAGAAGCCGCTAAGCCAAGCACAATTGCCAGCGCGCTACGTTTCATAGAGGTAACTCCTTGATGACGATGGGTGCGGCGATTTCGCCGTCGTTGCTCTGTTTATAAGTGGTATTGCGAGAACCCAGAGGCCAGCCAAGCCGATGCCTTGATTCAAACCTGATATTCTATCCGAACCTACAGGTGCCGCAAAAGGCACGCACCATAACGAGATTTCGCTCCCATGTCGCTGTTCAGCCAACTTCGCTTCCATACAACCGTCAACGAGCTGCATATGCTGCCACAGAACGGCGTGGAAGTTGCTTTCGTCGGTCGCTCCAATGCTGGTAAATCCAGTGCGATCAACACCCTCGCAAACCACACTCGGCTGGCTTTTGTCTCCAAAACACCTGGCCGCACCCAGCACATCAATTATTTCGATCTTGGCGGTGAGCGCTTTCTCGTAGACCTCCCCGGTTATGGCTACGCACAAGTCCCGGAAGCGATTCGTGCTCATTGGCAACAATTGCTTGGTAATTACCTGGCAACTCGTCCAAATCTGATCGGCTTGGTACTGATCATGGATTCACGTCATCCTCTCAAGCCACTGGACGTAAATATGCTCGACTGGTTTTTGCCAACAGGCAAACCCGTCCATGTTTTACTCACAAAATGCGATAAATTGACGCGCCAAGAGCAAACAAAAACATTGGCGCAAGTACGTAAATCATTGGAAGCTTGGCCCAATTGTTCTGTACAGTTATTTTCCAGCCTAAAAAAACAAGGCATGGAAGACGCCGAAAAAATAGTCGGTGAATGGTTCAATCAAGCCACCTCAGAATCGACTTGAAACAAAAGTCGGGAACTAAATCTCATGCCCACCGCTCTTATTACACAGGTGTTTGCACACCTCCCGCTTCCCCTCCCTGAGCGGGATCCGGCCAATCGAATACGAGCCGGTATTTTAAGCCCCAGCCTACCTCCCCTTATGGCTGGGGCATTTTATTCGTAGCCTAAAAAAAGCGAATCAATTCTGTTCTGCCTGGATAGTGATTTGATTGTCATTGTGCTATGTTAACGTTTGCTATTCCGGTGTCCTATTGTACGGAAGAGGCAAAAGGAGATAGGCCGATGCAGAACCTCGCCGGCATTAAGGTTATGGTGATCGACGACAGCAATACCATCCGCCGGAGCGCTGAGATTTTTCTCGGGCAGGCTGGATGTGAAGTCATTCTGGCCGAAGACGGTTTCGACGCACTGGCAAAAATCAGCGACCACCATCCGGACGTGATTTTTGTTGATGTGATGATGCCCAGGCTGGACGGTTATCAAACCTGTTCGCTAATTAAAAAAAACCCAAAGTTCAAGTCCACTCCGGTCATCATGCTGTCCTCCAAAGACGGTTTGTTTGATCGAGCTCGCGGCCGAATGGTCGGCTCGGACGAATACTTAACCAAGCCATTCACAAAAGACAGCTTGCTTCAAGCGGTGGGTGCACATACAACCCCCGCTTAGAGTAAGTACCAAAGGACTGACAAACGCATGACTATCAAGAAAATTCTGATCGTCGACGACTCACCGACCGAGCGCCACTTCCTGGGCGAGTTGTTGACCAAGAACGGCTTTCAAGTAATGACTCTGGAAAGCGGTGAAGAAGCCGTCGCCCGCGTCAAGGAATTGATGCCGGATCTAATTCTGATGGATGTGGTTATGCCGGGTCTGAATGGTTTTCAGGCCACCCGCACCATTTCCAAAGACGATGCAACCCAGCACATACCCATCATTATGTGTACCTCCAAGGGTCAGGAGACTGACATCGTCTGGGGTAAGCGTCAGGGTGCGCGCGGTTATGTCGTCAAGCCGGTGAACCCCGACGAATTGCTGCAACAGATCGCCGCACTCGGCTAAATCGGACAAGCCATGGCCAAGCGCGTCAGTCTCCGCGAATTTCAGGAAAGTGTGGTTGCGCGGCTTAAATCGCTGCCCGCCACACACACCGCCACCACCAAACTTGGTATTCAGGTTGGTGATTCCTCATGGCTAGTGGACCTCACAGACGTCAGTGAGGTGTTACCGGTGCCTGGCATGGCGCACGTGCCGTTAACCCGTCGCTGGTTTAAAGGCTTGGCGAATATTCGCGGCAATCTTTTCAGCGTAGTCGACTTGCCCGGATTCCTCGGGGACGAACCTGTAAAAACCTCAGTTTCGAGCCGGCTGTTGCTGATTCATTCGCGCCACATCATGAACTCAGCCCTGCTGGTCAACCGCATGCTGGGTTTACGGAATGTACAAGATATGCAAGAAGTGGCGCCGGCAGATCCGGCTGTGCCTTGGTGCGGACCAACGAGAAGGGATGCCGATGGCCGGGAGTGGCGTGAATTGCGGATTTCGGAATTGGTGCAACAAGCACCGTTCCTACAAGTCGGTACGATCTGAGGCTTTACGCATGTAAGCGGTTAGGTTAGTTACCTGAATACATGGCATTGGCTCTGTTAGAGCCGCAAAGACATTAGTAACTGGGAGATTGGCGAATATGGCGCTGCTGGACAAAAAGAAATCGCGCGGCAAGGATAAAGCCGCTGATGCTAACCACGGGGCCTCCGCTTCGGCACAAGGCGGCCTGTTGTCCAAATTGAAATTTTGGCCTTCCTCCGCAGATTCCAAGCAGGAAAAAGCTTACGATCCGCTTCGGACAGTCTCAATTCTCGATCGTATTCGTCCGCAGGCGGAAGCCGGCGGCACTACACCAATGCCGCTGATCGGCCACTTACCCGCTCGCACCCAGATTCAAATCTGTCTAGCCGTCATGGTGATATTCGTTATCCTGTTCGCGGTGACCACCATCTTGATGGTGCGATCCTCTGGGCATGATGCCATCTACCGCGCCACCTCGACGGAAATGCAGATGCTTTCACAGCGGATGGCACGTTCATCCGCTCAAGCCATTCAAGGTAACGCCGACGCCTTCTCATTTCTTGGTGAAGCTTACGGACAGTTCAACGATGAACTGACACGCCTCGTAGAGGGTGGTGATGGCTTGCCTGCCTCTAAAGGCGACGCTGCCAAGATACTTGCAGAAGTCAAGAAGAACTGGGATACCAACTTCCGTCCCAGCCAGAAGAAACCGACGGTTGAGACCATTCTCAAGCAAAAAGATACCTTGGTGTCCGTGACAAAAAGCGTGAATGACATCAACCGTAACGACGCCAAACTCCTAGAACTGACACAACAGCTTGTATCCCTACTTGCAGAAGCCGGTGCATCTACCCATGAGTTAGAGTTGGCCAACCAGCAGGTGATGCTGTCACAACGTATGGCCAAAAACGCCAACGCGATGTTGGCAGGTGAAATCATTAACCCGGAAGTGGTGTTCCTGCTGGGTAAAGATACCAATACCTTCCGCGATACCCTGACAGGCATGCTTGAAGGAAGTGAGGAATTGCGCATTCCTGCTGCTCGTAACGCCGAAGTAAAAGACAAACTGGTCGAAATTCGAGATCTGTTCAAAGATTTTGAAACGGTTGTGGGCGCCTTTTCCCGTAACATGCAGAACTTGGTTAACACCCGTCTTGCCAACCAGACCATCTATAAGGAAAGCGAAACGCTACTGAAAGATACCCGTGCGTTGACTGAAGCCTATGAGAAACAGGCTACTGGTATCTTCGTTGTTGTTCTGGAAATTGTCTTTGCAATCATTGCTTTCGTAGGCTTGTATGGCCTGATCCGTGTGTATAACGGCGAATCGCAACGTCGTCGGTTTGAAATCGAAGCGGAAAATAAACGTAACCAGGAGGCCATTCTGCGCCTGCTGAACGAAATGTCGGATCTTGCTGACGGTGACTTGACGGTTCGAGCTTCTGTGACAGAAGACCTGACCGGCGCTATCGCTGACTCCATGAACTACACGATTGACGAGCTGCGAAGCCTGATTATCGGTATTAACCGCGCAACGGATCAGGTGACAGCCGCTTCCCAACAAGCCCAAGCGATTTCTGGTGAGCTGCTACAAGCTGCACAGCGCCAATCTGAAGAAATTATCGATACTAACGAAGTGGTTCAGAACATTGCCCGATCAATTACCGATGTGTCGGGTACAACGGTAGAGTCCGCCCGAGTGGCCCGCCAGTCTCTGCAAGCGGCAACAAAGGGTACTGAGGCCGTACAAAACCAGATTAAGGGCATGAATGAAATTCGTGAACAGATCCAAGAGACTGCTAAGCGAATCAAGCGTCTGGGTGAAAGCTCACAGGAAATTACCGAAATTGTGGAACTGATTTCCGACATTACTGAGCAGACGAACGTTCTGGCCCTGAACGCTGCTATCCAGGCTGCATCTGCCGGTGAAGCAGGGCGTGGTTTCACGGTGGTTGCGGAAGAAGTGCAGCGGCTAGCTGAACGTTCCGGTGAGGCTACCAAACAGATCGGCGCCATTGTAAAAACCATTCAGGCGGATACGCACGATGCGGTGGCCGCTATGGAACTCTCCACCCAGGGTGTGGTTGAAGGTGCCAAGCTGTCTGACGCTGCAGGTCAAGCACTGAACGAGATCGGGCAGGTGTCGAACGAACTGGCCAGCCTGATTCAAACAATCGCAAAAGCAACCGAGTCTCAGCAGCAGCTGGCTGACAAAGTGGCGGTCTCGATGCAGGACATTCTTCGCATTACGGAGCAGACCACCGCCGGTACCAAACAAACTGCGGTGCAGATTGGTCAGCTAACAGGTCTGGCCGCCGAACTGAAGGGTTCGGTCGCGGGCTTTAAGCTCTAATCTGCTTGTGGTCATCTTGCATGCTTCACAGCAAGGTGACCAGCTACTCTTTTAGCCCTCTCGCGGAACGACAATACTGATGAGCGCGCACACCGAATTCGACCTGGGATCACTTATTTGGGTCAAAGGTGAAATTGACCAAGCCTTGGAAAAGGCGCGTCAATGCCTGGACAAATATGCTGCCAAAGCAGATGCAGCAGAGCTTAAATTTGTTCAAACCCATCTGCACCAAGTTCGCGGTGCAGTTGAAATGGTCGGCCTCTCGGGCGCAGCCCGTTTTGCCGAAGAGTTGGAGGTCGCCGTTGGCGCAGTCGAACGCGGAGAGGCCAGCCCTACTCTGCTTAGTCTGATTGCCGAAGCAGCTTCTAGCCTGAGCCAGTACTTAGAAGCCCTGGTTAATGGTTCACCTGATCTTGCCCTCAAGTTATTGCCTGCATACCGACGCGTAAGAATGCAGCGTGGTGAGGCACAACCCAGCGGCGCCGATCTGTTCTTCCCATCGTTAACTGCCGAACTTCCTGAGCAGTTGTCGGTACAAAAACGCGACGACGCAGCTCACCTCGCCTATTTGAAAGCCGCCAGAAGCAGATTTGAAGCGGGTCTACTCAAATGGATCAAGGGAGATGCCAAAGAAGGCTGCCTTTGGATGGCGCAAGCGCTATTTGGCGTTGCCCGCAGCCAATCAAGCGGTCTACAACGAGGCTTTTGGTGGGCCTCCGCCGCAGTTGCTGAAGGAACCATGGATAACACTGCCAAACTCGATATCGAGTTGAAGCAGTTATTTGCCCGTTTGAACCAACAGCTCAAAAAGCTCACAGAAGGTGGGGGCAAAGTTGCAGAACGTTTGTTCCGCGACGTGCTGTATACCGTCGCCCACCTCAGAACACGCAGCGCACAATGCGCTGCCGTACGTAAAGCGTTCGAATTAGATAAGCTTCTACCTGCGGGCGCATTGGAAGATGATGCTCAGCAATTAGCCACCTTGCACCTCGTTCGGGAATTGCGTGAACTTGTTGCACAAGCCAAGGATAACTGGGCGCGCATCGGTGGCGGTACCGTAGATCGTCTACCTATCTTCCAGCAACAGTTGGTAGACCTGCGCGGACACAGTCAGCGAGTGCAGATAGATGGCTTCGGCTCCCTGACCCAAGCGGTTAGCGAAGTGTTGGCGCCTCTGAATGGCACTCCGACCGAAGCATTGGCTTTGGAAGTTGCCACAGCGATGTTGCTGTTGGAAAACGCCCTGCTGGTTTATCCAGAGCGTTCCTCTGACTTTGCAGCTCAGTCAGAAGCCATGCAGGCCCGTCTGCGGAATGGCTCGGTAGGTGAACTTGAGGTCAGCCTGCTGGATGAAGTCTCCCGCCGTGCGCAGGAACGCCTGCTGATGGCGCAAGTTGCACAGGAGATCCAGACTAATCTGGCACAGATCGAGCAAATTCTGGATGACTTCTTCCGTGACAGCAGTACCCGGTCCGAGCTGGTCAACACAGAAGCCGCGCTACGACAAATTCGTGGTGCGTTAACTATTTTGGATGAACGTGATGCCCTGGCATTGTTGGATGCCTGCGCCACGATTATTCGTAACTGCCAGTCTGAAGATCATGATCCCGCCCCGGGCGACTTGGAATTCCTGGCGGAAGCCTTATCAAGCCTTGGTTTCTATATCGAGGCATTGAAACGCGAAGAAGAAGACAGGGCCAAACTGATTGCGCCGTGGTTGCAGAAGATCGGCCATAGTGTAGCGCCAAGCGCACTCGCACAGACACCGGCCCAAGCCGAACAGGTTGCGGCTGAGTTAGATGCCAGCAATGAGCTGGAAGAAGAGGTTATTAGCCACCCTCCCGCACCAGCGCCAGCCCCTGTACCCGCAGCGCCTGCACCCGCAGCACCAGTGCCAGCTCCTGTAAGCCAAGCCGTCAGCGAAGCGGCTGTCGACGCGGAGCTGCTTGAAGTTTACTTGGAAGAAGCTGTCGAGGTACTGGCTACCATCGATAGCCATATTCTCATCATCAAGGATGCTACTGGTAACAAAGACGCGCTTACGGTCATCCGTCGCGGCTTCCATACGCTCAAGGGTAGCGGCCGGATGGTTGGCCTGAATCAGCTTGGGGAAGTAGCCTGGGCAATTGAGCAGGTCATGAACAAATGGCTGCAAGATGAGAAGCGCGCAACACCAGCCCTAATACACTTGTTGGAAGGCACATCCGCGAAATTTGCAACATGGGTGAGCGAACTGCAGGAGAGCGGTACTGCTCAGGTCGATGCCGCAGCGCTCTTTGCTGAAGCCGAGCGGCTTAAAAGTGATCCGGACAGTAGCGAGGATGCTGCTGAACCTGCAGTGCAGAGTGCTCCTGCACCCGCTCCAACTCCTGCGCCTGTTGCAGCACCAGTTCCTGTTCCTGTCCCAGCTCCAGTACCAACCCCTGTTGCCGCACCCGTAGCCACACCGGCGGTTGAAGAAATTGTCAGCACCCCGGCGCCAAGCTTTGAGGAAACCATTGCGCTAACAAGGCCCGTAGTAACAGCAGAACCAGAGCCCGTGCTTGAAGTCAGCACCAGCGAGCTCAGACTGGATATACCCGAGCAGGTGGAAGAAACACCAGTTACGGCTACAGAACCGGCGCTTGATTTCGATCTAAGCATCGAAGAACCGCTGGCTCCTCCTCAGCCTGAAGCCATTGCTGAACTGGCAGAAGAGGACGCTGCAGATTCTATCGAACTACAGATTGGTTCAATCAGTATCTCGAAATCGTTGTTCGGTATTTTCTTGGATGAAGCCTACAAGCATTTCGCTACATTGAATGAAGCCTATAAGGACTTCAATGTTGGTGGTAAGGTCCAGACAGCATTTATCCATGCTGCGCATACGCTGTGTGGTATTGCGAACACCACAGGCTTCCAGGATCTGGGCGAACTTGGTTACGCCACCGAGCAAGCATTGATCGCTTATCAAAAGGCCGGTACACCGCCTACCCCTGCCGACTATGACACCTTGTCGATGGCCATCGACAAGGTTGGTGTGATGCTGAGTCAAATCAGCCGCTACGAAGCGCCTCAGGAAGAACCGCAAACTGTTGCCATGCTGGTTGCGCTCGCCAACCGCATGAAAGATGAGGTCGCGGCCAGCAAACCACAAACTGCACCAGTATTGGAACCCATCATCAGCGCACCGCAACCTGTTGCGATTGAAGCGGTGGATGAGACGCTGGGTCTCAGTTTCGATATGGATGCGCCGCTCGACCTGAGTCTGGATGACGAGCAGCCAGCCACAGCCGAAAACCTTGCCCTGCCAGATAGCGATACATCTGATGAGCTGGTACTGGATCTCAACTTCGACGCGCTGGAAGCACAACCAGAGATTGCTCCTGGTAGTCAGGAAGATATCAGCACACCAGACCTTGAAGGCTTGAGTCTGGATATTGAACTCGATGACATCAGTCTTCCGACGGATGCTCCCAGTATCAGCCAGGAAGCAATTTCAGCAGACTTGGTTGAGGAAGAATTCCCTGCGCTTGCCGCAGCGGAAGATATCCAACCCGCTGTTGAAGTAGATATCAGCGAACCGGACTTCCTCGTCGATGCCAAAGTCGAGTTGGATACCGCGGCACCAACCGACAGTGGTTCGGTGCCTATCGACACATCGGTAACGCTCGATGGACTGGAAGAAGAACTTGCTACTGTACCGCTGGCCCCTGTTGACGAGGCGATCATCCTCGAAACAAAAGCCGACGAGGTTTACGTCGCACCCATACTGGAAGCACCGACGCTCGAAGCTGTACCCGTACAGGTCTTTGCAACTGCATTGGCCGAACCGGAACCTGTGGAAACACCTTCCACCGTAGCGGAACCCGACGGCATCGGCAGCATCGCTGCGCTAGGTAGTGGCGACAGACTGGCAGATATTGGCGCAATAGATGAACTTGATGAGCAGTTGTTACCCATCTTCATCGAAGAAGCCCAGGAATTACTGCCCCAAATTTCGGCCGACCTACGTGCATTGCGTGACGAATCATCGCGGCATGAAGCGATGGAGTCCCTCAAACGCGTCCTGCACACGCTGAAAGGCAGTGCGCGGATGGCGGGGGCCATGCGCCTGGGTGAAGCCACCCATAACATGGAAACCCGGCTGATTAACGCTGCCGAGGGGTTGGTACCAGCATTGATGGAAGAGCTGGACTTAGACTTCGACCTCATCAATACCCTGCAAGATCGCCTGATTAATGGCGAGCCTGCAGTACCTGATGAAGAAGCGCTAGACCAGCCTGTGCCAACTACCGGGGCTGCAACGCAGGCAACCGAAGCCGCCCAACCTGGCGCCCGGCCTGCCGTGCAAGCTTTGGGTCTGGTTGATCCGGATATTGGTAAGAGCACAGTTCGCGTACGCGCAGATCTGATCGACCGCCTGGTAAACCAAGCCGGTGAAGTATCGATTTCGCGTACACGGATCGAATCGGAAATGCTGGCGCTCAAGCGCTCCCTCCTGGACCTCACAGATAACGTGGGACGTCTACGCGGCCAGTTGCGTGAAATCGAAATTCAGGCCGAATCACAAATGCAATCTCGCATGGCACATGCCAGCGATATGCCCGACTTTGACCCGCTGGAGTTCGACCGGTTCAGCCGGCTGCAGGAACTGACACGTTTCATGGCCGAAAGCGTGAACGACGTGGCAACCGTGCAGCATAACCTCTTGAAGAACCTTGATGAGTCAGCAGCCGCCCTGACCCAACAAGCACGTATGACACGAGACCTGCAGCAGGAACTGATGCGGGTACGCATGGTGCCGTTCTCCTCGATCTCGGAACGTCTATACCGCGTTGTTCGCCAGACAGGTAAAGACACCGGCAAGAAGGTCAACCTGGAAATCAAGGGCGGTCGCGTAGAAATCGACCGTTCCGTGCTGGAAAAGATGATGTCGCCGTTCGAGCACATGTTGCGGAACGGTATCGGCCACGGATTGGAAAGCACCGAAGTCCGTATTGCTTCAGGCAAGAATGAATTCGGTGAAATCGTGGTCGAAGCCCGCCAGGAAGGTAACGAACTGGTACTGACTCTGCGCGACGATGGCGCAGGGTTGAATCTGGAACGTATCCGTCAGAAGGGTATTGAACAGCGCCTGATTGAGGCGGATGGTCAATATACTGACGCCCAGATCATGGCCTTGATTTTCGAAGCCGGCTTCTCGACGGCAAGTCAGATTACCCAGTTGTCCGGTCGTGGCATCGGTATGGACGTGGTGAAGACCGAGCTTGAAGACCTGGGTGGCCGTGTAGACGTTGCTTCTGAAGCAGGTCGTGGTACCACATTCACCATCCACCTGCCTCTTACACTTGCCGTTACGCAGGCCGTGCTGATTAAGGTCGGCGCCCACCAATACGCCATTCCGTCGGTGATGGTCGAGCAGGTGCAAGAGTTGAAGATGGACCCACTTCAACAGCTCTATCAACGCCATCAGCTCGAATGGATGGGTAATGTCTATCCATTCCACTACCTGCCCCGCTTGATTGGCGATTACGACACCCAACCCGAGCAGAAGCGTTACAACACCATCATGTTGTTGCGTTCAGCTTCCAGCCGCATTGCCATTCACGTCGATGAGCTCGTGAAGAACCAGGAAGTTGTGGTGAAGAACATTGGTCCGCAACTGGTGCGGGTTGCCGGTGTGGCCGGGGCAACGGTGCTTGGTAACGGTGATATCGTGCTGTTGCTCAACCCGTTGGCGCTGCTGCAGCGCCGTGCAGAAGCACCGGTAGCTGACTTTGATACAGCCATGGCTGCAGGTATTCCAGCACCGGTAGAACAGTTACAGGCTGCACCTATCGTGATGGTGGTCGACGATTCCTTGACTGTGCGTAAGATCACAGGCCGTCTGCTGGCTCGTGAAGGCTACCAGGTGGAAACTGCCAAGGACGGTGTGGACGCCTTGCAGAAACTGCAGGATGTTCGCCCAGCCGTCATGCTACTCGACGTTGAAATGCCGCGGATGGATGGCTTTGAATTGACACGGAATATGCGCGCCAATGCCGATACGCGTGATGTTCCGATCATCATGATCACGTCACGGACTGCGGATAAGCACAAGAACTACGCCTTCGAGCTGGGGGTCAATGCCTTCCTCGGTAAGCCTTATCAGGAAGACGAGTTGCTGGAGCATATTCGTAAGTTCACCGGCGAAGCTTAAGTCGCGCCAGCATCAAACCCGTCCCAAACAAAGCGCCCCGTTACCTAAACGGGGCGCTTTGTTTTTCCTCTCACCGCCTTGCCTTCATAGACAGTGTCTGTAATCTGTCATTTCCCTTCCTACATCGAGCAAACATTAGCAACCGCTGTTACAATCCGCCGCCTCTAAGGTGCCGACTACTGGAACCTGCCTGAGCGCGATCTATCACGCCAACTGAATGGCAAGATCGCGAGCAGATTCCAAGTAGCCAGTTAAACGGGAAACAGGTGTGATACCTGTGCTGTCCCTGCAACGGTAAGCAAGTGTGGGTTGATCTTTCATGCCACTGTGGCCATCTGCGCCATGGGAAGGCGATCAATCAAGTCTTGTAAGCCCGGATACCGGCCTTTGAGTACTGTCCCACATGGCACTGCTTTATCAGGCCCAGGTGGATACACAGAAAATTGACGCGCGGCAGGGTGCACGCAGCGGGTTTACGCCAACGGCTGCCTGTCGTTTGATGTTTACACCTGCCTCATGTCTCTCTGTTGCCTACTTTCGTCGCTGTACGAGCCTGGTTTCAGGAGACCACCATGCTGTTCCATTCCCGTCATCCCTTTGCACTGAGTTTGCTCGCCGCAAGTCTACAAACCCTCGCCACATCAGGCATTCAACAAGCCGACACGATGGTTGTCACCGCAGCCCGCCTGCCTCAGGCGCAGAACGAGACCATTGGTGATCTGACCGTGCTCAGCCGCGGAGATCTGGACATATTCCGCGGGCAGATGCTCGCTGAGGTGCTTCCAACCCAGGCAGGCGTGCAATTCACCAGTAATGGTGGGCCAGGAAAGTCCAGCAGCCTATTTCTAAGGGGTGCAAACGCAGGGCATACAATCGTCCTAATCGACGGAATACGTTTTGGCTCTGCCACGCTTGGCAGCGCTTCGTTGCAACATATGCCGGTTGACCAGATTGAGCGTGTCGAAATACTGCGTGGCGCAGCGGCCAGCTTGTATGGGTCGGATGCGATTGGCGGGGTGGTTCAAATATTTACCCGCACAGGTAAACAGGCAAAACAAAGCGCCATCAACATTGGGGCTGGCAGCCATGGCAGCCGTAACCTGAGTGCCCACCTGGGTGGTGAAGTCAATACCACCCGCTATGCAATCGGGCTAGGGCATAGCAAAGCCGATGGCATCAGCAGCATTGCCAATCCAAGCAACCTCAATTACTACGCTGACAAAGATGGCTATCGCAACAGCAACTTCAGCGCGTCGGTCACCCATCATATCGACGATGCACACCAACTGGGCGCAAGCCTGCTCTACGCCAAGGTGTATAGCCAATACGATGGCACGGTTTACGACAATGCTTTCAACCCCGTCGCCCAGGCCTACGACTATCGTGATCGCGGCGAACAGGGAAGTATGAATATATGGTCCCGTCTACAAGTCAACGACACATGGCAGACTCAGCTCAAGTTCGGTTCCAGTATCGATAAAGGCACCAACTACACCCCACAGGCTTACAACGACCTGAGCGACAAAAAGCGCAACCTCAATACCCAACAACAAACCCTCAGCTGGCAGAACGAAATCAAAGCCGGCCCAGGCATAGCAACGCTGGGTATCGAAACCCTGCAGCAAAAAGTCAGCGGCGATACCGCCTATTCCGTCAGCCAAAGACGCATCAACAGCCTCTTCACAGGCTATCTCGCCCATCTTGGTCAGCTGCGTCTTCAAAGCAATCTGCGATACGACGACAACTCACAATTTGGCGACCATACCAGCGCGCAGCTTGGCAGCAGTTGGCAACTGAACCCGACATGGCAGCTTGGTGGCAATCTCGGCACCGGCTTTCGCGCTCCGTCGTTCAACGATCTGTACTGGCCTGGCTCGGAAAGCCCGAACCTGAAGCCAGAAACAGCGTTCAACCGCGAGCTGTTCACCCGCTTCAAGACAGACAACCTGCAAGGTAGCCTGACGCTATACCGAAATACTGTACGTGACCTTATCGCCTGGGCTCCCACTGCCCCGGGCAGTGCAAACTGGAAGCCTGCCAATATCGGACGTGCTCAACTGACCGGTGCAACGTTAAGTCTGGACTGGCAGTCAAAGCAATGGCTGGCTGGCGGTCACCTGGACTGGCTGGATGCCAAGGATGCCTCAGGTACCAGCAGCAGTGGCAAACAACTGGCCCGGCGAGCACGCCAAACGGGCACCCTTTATAGTGGCGTCAAACTAGGCAAGGTCGATACCAGACTGGAAGTACAAGCCCAGGGCAAACGCTTTGATGACGCTGCCAATAAAGTTCGGCTGGCGGGTTACAGTCTGGTCAACCTAGCTGCCAACTGGGAACTGACGCGCGAGTGGCAGCTCAGTGCCCGGCTTAACAATGTCTTTGATAAAGACTATGTCCAAGTTGCCGATTACGGGACGCTGGGCCGTAATGGCTTAGTCAGCCTGCGCTGGCAGCCGAAATGACCCCCAGGAGCCCAAAGCAACACAAAAGCCCTGATCACGCGTGCACCGCAGATAATTGAACAGGTTCTAAGAACCTGTTCAATTACCTATGAATATCGAATTGATTGTGCCGCGGCAATGCAACAGGCTGGGCGGCAGAACGTAATATTTTCCTGGTGGCAGTAGCCAATTTTCCTGGGACGTTGTATCTGGTCAACCAAGAAGTAGGCTTCGGCATTGTTCGAGACAATACCCTTAGAGCCTGTTTACGAACTTTACGCAGTCCATCATCTTGGTGGTCACTGGCATTCCAATGCCAGTGAAAATCACATAATCCAGCACCTAGGAAAAACCTTATGCAAGCAATGTGGTGGCAAACACCTGCACAAGCCGTCAACCAAGCTGCACAAACCGCCGCTGCCGACCGGCAGAATTGCCTCACAAAGCCCACCGGCGCATTAGGTGATCTGGAAGGCATCGCAATCCGCCTGGCCGGGTTGCAAGGTCGCGAATGCCCTAGCCTTTCCCGCCCTTGGATCAGTATTTTCGCCGCAGACCATGGCTTGGCAACTGCGGGGCTGTCGGCCTACCCACAAGCGGTCACAGCCCAGATGGTGGCCAACTTCGCCCATGGCGGCGCAGCCATTTGCGTGCTGGCAAAGCAAATCCATGCTCATTTTGAAGTCATCGATGTAGGTGTGGCGGGCGATACCAGCCATCTACCCAATGTGATTCAAGCCAAGATCGGCCTTGGCACCGCCAATCTGCTTGAACAGCCTGCCATGACGATCGAATCCTTGTACGCTGCACTCGAAGTTGGCCAAGCTGCCGTCCGGCGTGCGCAAGCCGATGAAGCCGACTGCTTTATTGGCGGTGAAATGGGCATAGGTAACACCAGCAGCGCCAGTGTAGTTGGGGCAGTGCTCATGAACTGCGAAGCAGCCGAACTCGTCGGTCCGGGTTCCGGGCTGGACCCAGCAGGAGTAATACGTAAAGCAGGCATGCTGAGCACCGCGCTGCAACTGCATGCATCCCGCCTGGCCAGCCCTGCCAATATACTGGCCACTCTGGGCGGCTTTGAGATAGCCGCATTGACCGGCGCCTATATCGCTGCCGCCCAGGCTGGCATACCTGTGTTAGTGGATGGCTTCATCAGCACCGTCGCCGCACTGGCTGCCTGCAAGATGAATTCTACGATTGCACCTTGGCTGCTGTTTGGCCACCAATCTGCCGAACCTGCCCACTTGCGCTTATTGGTTGAACTCAGCGGCCAACCCTTGCTGAAGCTCGGTATGCGCCTGGGCGAAGGCAGCGGCGCTGCCATGGCCTTCCCATTGTTACAGCTAGCGTGTTCACTACATAGCGAGATGGCTACTTTTGCACAAGCTGGGGTCAGTAACCGTGATGCCTACTAAGTACGATCTTACTGCGCAGCCGTGTTCCGGGCTCATGTGCTCCAGTCCATTCCGGCTTCTGCACTACACCCTGCTGACGGTTACTCGCGACAGATCGTAAGTAAGTTATGAGAATTTTAGGAATTATGACCGAAGACAACCTCCGCAACGCCCGCCATGCAGACCGCATGGCACGCAAAAAAGCGCTGATCGACGCCCACATCGCTGAGGCCAATATCGACACCGGCATCCTCCTCGTGCTTACTGGCAATGGCAAAGGCAAGTCCTCTTCCGCCTTTGGCATGGTGGCACGAGCCATTGGTCACGGTATGAAGGTGGGTGTAGTGCAGTTCATCAAGAGCCGTACCGATACCGGCGAGGAAGCTTTCCTGGGCAAACATTGTGAATGGCATGTCATGGGAGATGGCTTTACCTGGGATACCCAAAACCGGGAAGCCGACACCAAAAAGTCGGAAGAAGCTTGGGAAATCGCCCACCGTATGCTTGCCGACCCAAGCTATGACTTGGTCGTACTCGATGAGCTCACCTACTGCCTGAGCTATGGCTACCTCGACAAAGCCAGGGTGCTGACCGACTTGGAGTCCCGCCCCGAAATGCAGCATGTGGTCGTCACTGGTCGCGCTGCCGCCAAGGAATTGCTGGCAATCGCCGATACGATCTCTGTCCTCGAAAACGAAAAGCATGCCTACGCCTCAGGAATCCGTGCACAAAAGGGCATAGAGTGGTGAAAATCGGTTGCCCGGCGGTGCTGCTGTCCTTGTTGCTCGGCACCGCACATGCGGCCGTGAGCGTGCAAGATGACCACGGTCGTACAGTACGCTTGAATAAACCGGCACAGCGCATCATCAGCCTTGCACCTCACCTGACTGAAGACCTGTTCGCCATCGGCGCCGGGCCCAATATCGTAGGCGTAACAAGCTATAGCGACTACCCTGCCGCTGCCAAGCAGATTCCACAGGTTGGCAGCTATAACAGCTTCGACCTTGAGCAGATCCGTGCTCTCAAGCCGGACTTGATCGTTGCCTGGCCTAGCGGCAACCCGGTGCGCCAATTGGCGCAGCTTGAATCGCTCGGTATTGCGCTTTATTACGATGACCCGAAGAAGCTGACCGATATACCCCATGTACTGGAGCGGCTGGGTGTATTGACGGGCCAGACCAATGTGGCAAACCAGGCCGCAACCCGGTTACGCGACCGTACTGCGGCACTTGCCCAGCATCACGCAGGCAAACGTGCGGTTCGCGTGTTCTACCAGGTATGGGATAGACCATTAATGACTATCAACGGCGAGCAAGTAGTATCGGACGTCATGCGCCTTTGTGGCGCAGTAAATGTATTTGCCGAACTGCCCTCACGTGCACCAACGGTCGATGAAGAAGCAGTGCTCAAAGCCAACCCGGAGTTGATTGCTACCAGCGGCGACAGCACAGCCAAGAATGACTGGCTGCAACGCTGGGCTCGCTTTCCCCGCCTGAAGGCTGTCGCCAACCAACAGCTTTATATGCTGCCGCCAGACCTCCTGAGCCGTATGGGCCCGCGCCTCGTAGAAGGAGCTGAAGCCCTATGCGCCGCCGTCGACAAGGCCAGACAGTGAAAGAACGTAAACCCCTGTCACGGCAACGGCTTGGCTTCGTTATTGCCGCCTTGGCTCTGCTTACCTTGGCCTTGCTTGTTACCAGTCTTTGTATCGGCAGTACTGCTTACAGACCGTGGCAGCTCTGGCAAACCACACCGGATGCACAACTTGCGCGCGATGTGGTACTGCAGTTGCGGCTACCGCGTAGCTTGGCAGCACTGGCAATTGGCGGCCTGCTCGCAATAGCTGGTCTATCGCAACAAATACTATTGCGCAACCCGATGGCTGACCCTTATGTCCTCGGTACATCAGGCGGCGCCAGCGTTGGAGCGCTGGCAGCCCTGTTGCTGGGGGCCGGCAGTGCAATGACTTCGATATCGGCAGGAGTGGGAGCTCTGGCCAGTACTTTGCTGGTTTTTTCCCTTGCCCGGCACGACCATTCCAGCCAACAGTCGCGGCTTCTGCTTACCGGTATCGCCGTGGCGTCATTCGCCGGCGCACTCAGTTCTCTCCTGCTCAGTATTGCGCCAGACGGGCTTTTGCGCGGTATGGTGTTCTGGATGCTGGGTGACCTTGCCGGCGCGCCATGGCACATCGCTGCGCCAGCTCTGTTGATGATGTTGGCGCTGCTTTGGTCTTTCGCGCGGGATCTCAATATCCTCAGCCACGGTCAGCAAGCTGCCTATGCATTGGGCAACCACACCAGCCAGCTGCAATGGTTGTTGTATTTTGCTTCGTCCATTGCCACCGCAGTGGCCGTCACCAGCGCCGGCCTTATCGGCTTTGTCGGCCTTATCGTGCCGCACGCCCTGCGGTTGTTGTTGGGTCAGGATCTGCGTCTGCTCCTGCCTGCCACCGTATTTGGCGGGGGCTGTACGCTACTCGCTGCAGATATTGTCTCGCGTACCTTACTGGCCCCCCAACAAATATCCGTTGGCGTAGTCACCGCACTGGCTGGCGTGCCTGTGTTCCTTTGGCTGTTGCAACAACGTGGAGGCGCGCGATGACCGTGCTCTCCACCAGTCAACTCAGCATACAGCAGGGCCAGCGCATGCTCTGTAACGCCCTGGACGTTCAGATCACAGCCGGGGAGTGCTGGCTGGTGCTTGGGGAAAATGGCAGCGGCAAGAGCACGCTGTTGGCGACATTGGCAGGTTGGCATGCACCGCAATCCGGCCAAATCAGCCTGCAAGGCAAGCCACTGCCAGCTTGGCCCAGCAGGGAACGCGCAAAGCGGGTGGCTTGGCTGACCCAACAGGACGACACCGCCTTTCCGCTGACCGTACTCGAAAAAGCGCTGACAGGTCGCCATCCGCATCTGAATCGCTGGAACTGGGAAAGCGATGAAGACATCAACGTTGCCCGGCACCAGTTGGCACGGCTGGACTTGGCCGAACTGGCTGGGCGAGACCTTGCCACCCTGTCGGGCGGAGAACGCCGACGTGCGAGTCTGGCGGCGACATTGGCCCAGCAGGCCGAATTATTGCTGCTGGACGAACCGCTGTCACAGCTCGATCTACGGCACCAGCAACAGGCTCTGGCGGTACTGCGTAGCGAAGCCGATGTTGGCCGCAGTCTGGTTCTCGTCAGCCACGACCCTAACCATGCCCATGGCTTTGCCAGCCATGTACTGCTGCTGTTTGGCGACGGCCGCTGGATAGCAGGACCGGTGCACGACACCTTGACTGAAGCTAACCTCAGCGATTTGTATCGCCACCCGGTACGTAGCATTCTGGTAGAAGGCCAGCCGTGGTTTCTACCAGCGCCGGCCGGCAAGGCACCGTGACTGATTGAATGACGTGGCTACCGAAATTCTTACGCTATCGCCAGGGGTGGTGGGGAATCGGCAATGGCGCTCTGACAACGCCGGCTTAGGATAGTACCTATCCTGCATGAATAACTGCCGCAAGGTGCTGTTGTCATTGATCAAGCCACATGATTGGCTGGGGCCGGTCAGATCAGTACAGCGGAACGCTAAGCTGTTCCCATAGCCTATGCCTTGTCGGCTGAGAGCAAGCCTTCAGTCCATATTCCTAAATCGAGAGATGCATACCCATGAAACAAAGCCAGCTTTCCCCAATTCCTAAGCGCTATGTGAACCTGATGTTGGCCTGCCTGGCTGTTTGCGGGCTTACCGCCCAGGCAGCCCCGGCAGATATCGACCTCTTGATTGATGCCAGTATCGAGCGCCTGCAACTTGCAGATGCTGTGGCCCATTACAAGTTCGTCAACAAGGTCGCCGTTGAAGACCTGCCGCGTGAGGCCTTGGTTATCGCCACAGCCGTCGCTGCCGGAAAAGAGAACGGATTGGCAGAGCAAGAGGTAGAGTCTTTGTTCCGGCAGCAAATGACCGCCAACAAAATAGTGCAGCAAGGGCTGATAACCAAGTGGCAGGCAGGCCCAGCACCAACTGGCCCGGTGCCCGATCTGGTCCGCGAAGTTCGCCCCAAGCTGGATCTTGTGCAAGCACAATTGTTGAAGGGCCTATTACAAAGCCGACAGGATCGCCAACAGGCCGATTGCCAACAACGGCTAGCTCAGCAGGCCCAGGCCAAAGTCGAAGCCAAGGGGCTGGATGAATTGCATACCCGTGCACTTGGCCAAGCAATAAGCCGCCTCTGTTCCTAAACAGGCGTAGTCCATCCATGCCCACGCTGATGATTCAAGGTTGTACTTCCGATGCTGGCAAGAGCACCTTGGTAGCTGCACTCGGCCGGCTATTGCATCGGCGTGGTTTGGGGGTGGCTCCTTTCAAACCGCAGAATATGGCACTCAATAGCGCCGTTACCGAAAATGGCGGTGAGATTGGCCGGGCGCAAGCTGTACAGGCTGTAGCCTGCGGCATAGCCCCCCATACCGACCACAACCCAGTCTTGCTGAAACCCAGCAGTGATTGCCGTGCGCAGGTCATCATCAATGGCCGGGCTATCGGTAATCTTGATGCGGTCGACTATCACGCCTATAAGCGCGAAGCAAAAAGCGCTGTGTTCAATGCATGGCGGCGACTCTGCCAACAGTATGACTGGGTGGTGGTGGAAGGGGCCGGCAGCCCCGCCGAGATCAATCTGCGCGCCAACGATATCGCCAACATGGGGTTCGCCGAAGAGGCCGATTGCCCCGTCTGGCTGGTGGCTGATATCGATCGCGGCGGTGTATTCGCTCATATCGTGGGCACACTGGCTTGCCTGTCGCCAACCGAGCAGGCACGCATCCGCGGGTTCATCATCAACCGGTTCCGTGGCGACATAAGCCTGCTGCAAGGTGGACTGGATTGGCTGGAGGCTCAGACCGGTAAGCCAGTGCTGGCTGTGATGCATTATTTGCATGGCCTAGACATTGCCGCCGAAGACGCTGTGCCGCGCACGCCAAGCCAAGTTGGCGGGTTTCGTATCGTTATCCTCACCCTGCCGCACATCAGCAACCATACCGACTTCGACCCATTACGTCGGTTACCCGAGGTGGATTGCCGCTTTGCAACACCCAACCAGCCCTTGCCGGCTGCCGACTTGTACATCCTGCCCGGCAGTAAAAACACCCGGGGTGACCTGGCCTGGCTACGCGAGCAAGGATGGGATGCTGCCATTGCACGTCACCTGCGCTATGGCGGCAAGGTCATCGGTATTTGCGGTGGGTACCAGATGCTGGGCCAGACCATAACCGACCCGCTTGGATTGGAAGGTGATGTCGGCAGCAGCAAAGGGCTTGGCTATTTGCCGCTGGCAACCACACTGGCGGCAGAAAAGCAGCTACGTAATGTTACGGGCCACATACAAGCGCAACACCTGGCTGCCAATAGCGAACACAGCGCGTGCCCTGTCAGTCCCATCCCCTTAACCGGCTACGAAATTCACCATGGCGAAAGCCAAGTTTTGGATGCGAATCTGCCTTCACTTATCGAGCTTGATGACGGGCGCTACGACGGTTTGATGTCGGCAGATGGACAAGTGCTTGGCTGTTACCTGCATGGCCTGTTCGACCAGTCAGAGGCATTGACTGCCCTGTTGGCTTGGGCTGGATGCGGCGTGAGGGTAGTACAAAGCGCCAATGCCCAGCTTGAAGCTGAACTGGACCGGCTGGCCGATGCACTCGATACTGCACTGGACTGGGAAAAAGCCATAGCCGCCGGCCTACCGGTGTAAATGGAAACAGGGCGGTGTTTAGCCGCCCTGCCCCCGCCTGGCATTGCCAGGTTCCTCTTCCTCTTTTGTTATTCGTAAGCCACCAACCGCAATCGCTCCTGTGCATTGAAATAAGACTCACGCATGGCGGTGATCACCACCTGCCGCTGGCTCTCATCAAGCGCTGAGTTATTGCGTACCGGCACCAGCGACTGCTTGTAGTGCTCGATACGCCGTTTCCATTCAATCTCTTCGCGATCAAGCGCAGCCAATTTCACCGCGGCATCTTCCCCTACACTAGCTGCACGCAGCCTGAACACAGCAGCATCATCCGCTCCCTGTTTGCGTGCTATTGCCACCTGTTCGGCCAGCGCCAGGAATTCCACCGGTTGCTGCCGCGCAGCCAGCGTTTCCGGGTCGAGCTTGCCGTCAAGCGCTGTCAGACGACTGCGCCTCACGTCATCCGTCAACCTGCGGTCCTGCTGGATCTCCATTCTCGCCATGGCATCGTCGTCGTACCGGTCTCCCCAGCCAAATAAGCCAGCAACTTCCGGTTGGCTGAAGTAACGGCTACGCAGCACACGCGCCGAATCAAGCCGCTTGCGTGCAATGACCAATGCGTTGCCCTGGATGTTTGGGTCGGCTTCCAGCGTTGCCAGAGCCCGCTTGAAATAGAGATAACGGCGAAACAGATTCTTGGCGTCTTTCGCGGCAGCCGCTGCAAATCGCTTGTCCAGCCAAATATCCACAGCCTTGATGATGTTGCGCAAGGGCTGCTCGCCCTGTACAGACAGGTAGTAATCGAACAACCGGCGCAGGTTTTCATCAAGCACCAGGATTACTTCGCGCGGTGGCGGCGCAGGTACGACAGGCTTAACGACGGGGGCTTCCACTACGGGTGGAGGCACGGGTGTGCCATCGGGTATGGTACCCACCAGTGAAGGGGCAAAAGGCTGTGCCTTTGGGTTGATCACCAAGGCAGGCTGTACAGGCTCGGGCCATACTGCTGCCAATACCGCACCAGCCACCAGGATAGGCAATGCGTATACGGACTTATGCATCACAGCCCCGCATTCTTCAACCGGTTGGCATGCTGTCGGTACAGGGTTACCGGGTCGGTTTCAAACAGATGGACTATGGCGAAGAAATGGTTGATCTCATCGACATGGTTCATGCGGTAGTCATCGCGAATCACCTGCCCGAGCCGGCTAGAGCAGCTGGTCACCAAGCCATCATTCGGGCTGCCATGCAACAGGCCAATCAAGCCCAACATGCCGTCACCAGGGTCCACAATATTGGTCACAACAGATGCGCCGCTCCAGGAATAAAAGCGTACGCCATTATGGATGTAAGCACCCTCACCACAGGCACTGGTTGGCACGCCACCAGGAAAGCGGCGGTTGAAGTCAGCCAGTTTTTGTGTGGTCAACGCTTCCAACGCTTGTACCGGATCCTGCGGGAGGTCATTACTGCCCGATACCAGCGAGATCAACCCCGCCAAGCCCTTGGCCACACCGGCCACAATGGTTTCCGATACTGACCCGGGCGGTAACGCGCCACGCACCATGTCGGCGACTTTCGAGCCTTTGTTGACGCCACCCACGGTGGTTACCGATGCCACCAGATCCGGTGCGACACCTGAGACATAGCGTGCAGTAGGGCCGCCATGACTATGTCCGATCAGATTCACCTTACCGGCACCCGTGATCGCCAGTATCTGCTTTACCTGCGTCAGCAGCTGTTCACCCCGCATCTCGGTGCTATTGGTTGCCGATACCTGCGCCACATAGACCTTGGCCCCATCTTTTTGCAGTTCGGCCGGTATGCGATACCAATAGTCGACACCCATAGCCCGATCGAAACCGAACAGACCATGTACAAGCACAATCGGGTATTTGGTTTGGGTGTAACCGGTAGAAGACGCCTGGGCGGGCATGGCCAAAGCACAAGCGAGCCCCAACCCCGCCAGCAGGGTGACGATACGATTCATCAATGTTCCCCTCCATCAATTTAAGTACCTGGCCCGCCTTTCTGATGTGGCGGCTTATGTAACTTAGATAATGGCGCTACAAAAACATAGAGCAATCGCTCGGCAAATGAAAAAACGACTGATTCCCCCAACACTTAACGAGAAAAAGCCCACGCAGAGACATGGGCTGGATAACGAACACAAACTGCTTTAAGAATCGATGCAGAAGAATTCAGAACCTGTTCACGATCTGTCGTGAGCAGCTGTCAGCAGTGTGTAAAGCAGTACATAAGTCCTGATCACGACTACGCAGTAAGATCGTAAATAGGTTCTCAGCGCAAAATATCTTCAACCGCATCGATCACCATACTGGTACCGATGGCAATCAGCAGGATATCTCCCGCAATCTGGACATAGCGGTGACGAGGTGGTGGTGGCGGCAAACGCCTCAGCAAATCACCCGGCAGCTCGTAATAGCGGACATCGGGCGGTAGTGGGCGACCCCGGCTCCATTTTTTTGCCTGCCCGGGTGGCATACAACCATTGTTCTTCTTGGCAAGACCCGGGGGGCACTTCCCTCTGCTCGCCTGCTTACCATAGTAGTCACCAATAATGCGGCGTTCGTCATCGTCGAAATGGAACGCCACCTTCGTATCATCACGATCTTCATGGTGCTTCTCGGCATGCTTGTCTTTGCCATGCTTATTGCCCCCCGCCCAGGCAGGCTTGTCTGCCAACACCGTTCCATTCACCACAAGCGCGCTGACTAAACTCAGAATAATGAGTGAGACATGGTTTTTCATGATGTTCTCTCCCCGCTGCGTAATTGGACGATGAAGGCACCAGATACAGTCTAGATGCTCAATCGCGAGACTAATGCAACCCCGATGAAGCTCAGCTGAAACGAACAGAGAGTCGTCAAGTGTGCATTAGCAATCAAATTAATATCGCACTTTGAGTATGTACTTCAAGTTACGCCTCACCTCATCTAGACTATCCACGGTAAATAACGAAATCTTTGGGTTCAGATGAGGTTGGAAAGTGCACTAAATTAGGTTACTACTTAAGTGAAATTATCGCATTTGGCGTCTTACCATGACTTAACCACTTAGTACTAATTAGCCAAACATATATCTACGAAAGAAGTAATTCATTCAATCACATTCCTACCGGTAAGTAATCTGCATTTGAAAGTGAGAATTATATGCATATTAAATACGTAGTAGTCTTATACGCATTCATCATTTTATATGCAGCTCTAACCTTCCTCCTGGGTGAGTTAGTTCCAATTATTACTATCGTTTTGGGATTTGGGATGCTAATAATTCCTTACCTTATTCTTGAATGGGTAGTCACACCAATGATTGCTGCAGTCATGGGGTTTCAAGCACGCTGGTCGCTTATCGCAGCGATCATTTTCGGAATTCCTCTTATGTTCCTTTATACAATAGCCACGCCGGTGGTAAGTTCTGGCAATTCAAGCCTGCCAGTTCCTGTGCCTTGGTTATCTGTATATAAAACAATGAAGCATTCCATACTTCCTATAATTACCGAACGCCTCATTTGGTGGAGCGGTATTTATTTATTCGCTGCATTTATTGGAAAAATCAGTTGCAGATGGAGCCCACCAAAACTACCCGATTGATAGTTTCATGCAAGAGAGATCCAACATTGAATCTCCCTCATTTAATTACCGAGAAACGCATTATTGTTAAATTGGTAAGCTACAGATTGTGCTTAACCCACTTCGTCCACTGCCCGAACAAGCCCGGGTTCAGCGCAGCAATCACTGAACGTTGCCAGACCTTATCTGCCCAGAAGTCGTTGTGATACAGACTGGTCATTTGACCACCGGCTTCAGCCAGGATGAGGCAACCGGCGGCGTAATCCCACAGGCGTTGGCCGCCATGTACATAGATATCGAAACGGCCGGCAGCGAGGTAGCACCAGTCGAGCGTAGAAGCACCAAAGTTACGCTGGCTGCCAAATGGTGGAAGCGCAGCCAAGCGCTGGGGCAGCTTGCCACCGAGCCATTTCACCTCCACGCCGGCAATTGCCTCCGGCATAAGCGGCACATGCTTTTTCAGGGGGAGTGGCTGACCGTTCAGGTGAGCACCTTTACCAACCTGGGCAGTGAACATCTCGTCCGCCACCGGGTTGTAGATAACGGCCAGCAAAGGTCGACCACGCTCCATCAACGCAACTGAGATCGCAAAATACGGCAGGCCATGTACGAAGTTGGTAGTGCCATCGATAGGGTCGATAACCCAGATCCGGTCATTGGCCTTCCACAGCGCTTCCTGCGCCTCGCTCGTCATTTCCTCACCCAGAACCGGGCAGTCCACGATACGGGGCAGGCGTTCGACCAAGGCACGCTGAGTTTCCAAATCGGCCTCGGTAAACAAGGTGCCATCCTCCTTGCGACTGCCACCCACCCGCAGAAAACGCGGCATCACCTCGGTGGCCGCCACTTCACGCACGGCGGCGATGACGAGATCGAGTGGGCTGACTGCAGACATGGACGACACCTTTGCGGAAACGAGCGACGATTCTAAACGCAAAGTAAGCAATTTCGCGGCCGACCCCGCCTAGGAATCCCCCTAATGTGGCTCAATCAACTGCGCTCTGGCGGATTGGGGCTGGGCCGCTTGACAAGCTTGCGCTGCAAGGTTCGACGGTGCATGTTCAAAGCACGGGCCGTAGCGCTGATATTGCCTTCGTACTCGGCCAATACCTTTTGGATGTGCTCCCATTCTAGTCGGTCCACCGTCAATGGCTGCGCTTCGACCTCGGCTTCGGCATTACCCGCAAGTTTCTCCAAGGCCGCCAAAATCTCATCGATGCCGGCAGGCTTGGCCAGGTAATGCACTGCGCCGAGTTTGATGGCCTCGATAGCCGTAGCGATGCTGGCGTATCCGGTCAACATAACGATACGGCAATCCGGCACAACCGCCAGCAGCGATGGCACAAGCCGAAGGCCCGAATCGTTACCCAGTTTCAAGTCCACTACTGCACAGGACGGCATAGCAGATTGCGCCACCGCCAATGCACTGGCTGCATCCAGCGCAGTGCTGACCTGCCAGCCACGTCGTACAAATGCCCGCTGCAATACAGCAAGCAATGCCGGGTCGTCATCAACCAACAGAATGTGCTGCATCAGGCGGCCTCCGCCAACGGCAAACTGACATCTACAGCAGTACCGCCTTCTGCACGTTTTTGCCAAACCACTTTGCCGCCACAACGCTCCACGGCTGATACAGCAAGCGCTATACCCATGCCCAGCCCTCCCCTTCTGGGCTCGATCACTACACCGTCAAAGCCGGGGCCTCGGTCTTCAATCCGGATTCGTAACTGATGCTCAGTCCAGTCAAGCGAAACCCGCTGCCATGCGGTGCTTGCATCTGCGGCATTGTCCAGCAGATTCAACAACGCTTGGCGCAGATCGAAAGACCAAGCCATAACCGGAGGTTGGGCACCTAACACAGCGACTTCGGTCTGCGCAGCAGGTCTTACCACACGCCAGTCTTCCAACAGCCCAAGCAAAGCAGTATCAACAGTTTGTGGCAGTGGCTGTTCGCAGCCGGCACGTAAACGCCCCAGCTCTGCACGGCAGGCTTGCAACTGTTGCCTCAACAAGTCGAGGTCAGCACGCAAACTCGGGTTCTCGCTATGTTCATCGCTTAGTTCATCGACCAGAACCGTCATCGTCGCCAGGGGTGTACCCAGCCGATGCGCCGCACCAGCAGCCTGTAAACCCAGACCCAATACTTGCTGGTGACGCAATCCGGCTTCGCGCGCCTCAGCCAGCGCACGTTCCTGGCTACGCAGCTGTTGGCCAATGCGGGTGACAAGACCCGCCACAATCAGCGCAGCCGCCACAAAGGCCAGCCACATACCCAGCGTATGCAGGAAAAAAGCCTGTGCCATCGACTCTTCGGACAGCGGTAACGGCAGGTACCAAACCAACAAAGTGCTGTAGGTCAGCAGAGTAAGCCCGGTCAATGGCCAGACAAATCGCGCCGGCAAAGTCGCCGCGGCAATAACCAGCGGCAACAGAAACAAGGCTGTGAACGGATTACTCGCTCCACCAATGAAAAACAGCCATAAGCCATGCCCGAGGATATCGATGCTTAACTGGCGGGCTACTTCACCCGCCGTTATGGCGTAACCCCGCTTTCGCGCCAAACGAAGGCGCAGCACGCTGAGCAGGTTGTAAGCCATCAGTAATAGGCAGACAAAGCCGAGCGACAACAACGGCAGTGACCATTTGAAAACCAGGACCGCAAACAAGACAGCGGCCACATAGGCCGAAATGGTCACGGCGCGCAGCAGCACCAGGCGGTGCAGAACGGAAACTAAAGCGTTAGAAGGCATCGCGGTATTGTAAACGGGTAGCGGCATATGCGGCTGCGGCGCTTGGCCGCAGTTAAGAACCTGATCACGGCTGCGCAGTAAGAGCGTGAACAGGTTCCAGGGGGGCTTGACCGCAGTGGTAGACTAGCAAGGCGAAGTCGGCCGGACAGTCGCCGCCCATGCAAATGGGGGGAGGAAAGTCCGGGCTTCATAGGGCAGGATGCTGGCTAACGGCCAGGCGTCGCGAGGCGACGGAAAGTGGAACAGAGAGCTGAACCGCCGAACTGCGGGCAACCGCGGTGGCAAGGGTGAAAAGGCGCACGCTTTGAAACAAGCGTGGTGGGCTGCAAAGCCTTCGTGTAAGAGACCACCGCTCGACTGGTGACAGGACGAGGCAGGCTAAACCCCATCCGAAGCAAGACCAAATAGGCAAGCGTTGACGGGGCCCCCTGAGCTTGCGGGTAGGTTGCTTGAGGCGGCCAGTAATGGCCGTCCTAGAGGAATGACTGTCGGTGGCGGGAAACCGCCATGTCACAGGACCCGGCTTATAGGCCGACTTCGCCCCTGGTTTAAATAGAAAAGACGCGAATGGCTTCGCGTCTTTTTGCTTTTCGGGAGTGTAGGGTACAACCCAGACTGTTGGAGCGGTTAACAAAACCGAACGAAGTGGTTCTGGCTAGGCGTGCAAACGCAGACAGTACGTATGAGTACGGCAAGTTTGCACAACAACGCCAGAAGGATGTTGTTGGTCGCACTTAGAACATGTTTACGATCTGTAGCGAGCAGCTGTCAGCAGGGTGAAGCGCAGCGCAGAAACCGGAATGTACTTAGGTACATGAGGATTTCGAGCAGCACATGAACCCTGATCACGGCTGCGCAGTAAGAGCGTAGGTAGGTTCCTAGAAATTGGCGCGCAAATCCATCCCCTTGTACAAACTGGCGACTTCCTCTGCGTAGCCGTTGAACATCAAGGTCTTGCGCTTGAAGAACTCGCCAATACGCCGCTCACTGGCCTGACTCCAGCGTGGGTGGTCTACCTCAGGGTTCACATTCGAGTAGAAGCCATACTCGGTGGCATTAGCGCGCGTCCAACTGCTAACTGGCTGCTTTTCCACCAAACGTATTCTCACAATCGACTTGATGCTCTTGAAGCCGTACTTCCACGGCACGACAAGGCGAACAGGCGCGCCATTCTGCTTCGGTAAGGGCCTGCCATACAGACCCACTGCCAGAATGGTCAAAGGGTGCATAGCTTCGTCGATACGCAAGCCTTCCACATACGGCCAGTCTAACGAGCCAGTCCGCTGGCCGGGCATCTGGTCGAGTGCTTGCAACGTGGTGAACTCGACGAATTTGCCCTTGCTAGTGGGCTCCACCAACTTAAGCAACGCACTCAATGGCAACCCCACCCAGGGAATCACCATCGACCAACCTTCAACGCAGCGCAGCCGGTAAATACGTTCCTCCAGCGGAGCGAACTTGAGCAGACTGTCGATATCAAAACTGCGTGGCTTGGCGACTTCACCTTCAACCTTCACGACCCAGGGTTCTGTCTTCAAGGTATGTGCCCGCTCGGCCGGGTCCGACTTATCGGTACCAAACTCGTAGAAGTTGTTGTAACTGGTGATTTCAGCCTGGCTGTTCTTCTGCTCATTCGTACTAAAGCGGCTCTTGTAAAAAGTGGGCAATGCCGCTTTTGGCGGCGCAGCCGCTTCCACCGACGGCAACATGCTGGCCACGGCAACTGCCGCCGCACCCTGCATCCATTCACGGCGATTCAGATAGATGTGCTCGGGGGTGATTTCGCTTGGTGCAACTTCGGGGGGACGGTAAACGGACATGGTTGGGCTCCTGCATCTTTTAGCGGCTTCGACACCCACTTGGTCGTGCCCGTTCGGGCTTTCTGACGTACGTATCTACCCAAGCTACAACAGGTACTTAGAACAGTACTTCAGGAGCCATGCCGCCACCAATGCCACCCCATCATCAATACCGATGAAGCCAGCAAAGCAAAGGCCAAGGTTTCGATATAGCTCCGAAAGCGCCGTCGCGTATCCGGCTTGAGTATCGCGTTCCAAATCAACAAAGCCGCCAACGCAAACAAGGCCAAACGGATAAATTTAGCCAGCATCGGCCAGCCCCAGCTTTACAGACACTCCACAACCCCTTCGGCATACTGGCGGGCACCCAGCAACGTGTTCTCCGTACCCGCTTTGTACTCAAGCACTTTCCAACTACGGCAACCCAGTGATGCAGTGTATTGCTCAGCCCGCCGGCGGAACAATTGTTCCGCCTGGCCGTTGAAAACAATGGTTGAGCCAGTTACACGGACACGGTACTGGTGATTGCCCAGATAACGTTCAGTACTGTCCTGCAGCACACCGTTGCTGTCCACAACAGTCTGTCCCGTTTGCCTCAGTTGTGAACAGCCGATCAGGCCCATCAGCATTGTCAAAACCACCAAACAAATCCGGTAAGACATGAAGTTTTATACCCGAAGTTAAAGTTATGGATTCATGGTTTTTTATAAACCCTTATTTGCAAAGGATTATTGCATTTGGTTCTGAATTTACAAATTAGTGCTAAGTGATTGTAGCAGAAACAAAATTTCCACTTTCCACCCTTGACCAGTGTCGAAATGTTGCCCTATAGTGGGACACAGTGGGGCAAAGTGGTGAAAAGTGTTTTATCCGCCCCCAAATGCAGGAATTCGGGCTCGCTACCCCCTACTTGGTAGCCTGCCTTGGTTTCAGTCCCTGAATGGGAAAAATTGGCGGTATTTTATGTTCGGTGGCGTAGTCACACTCAACCTCGACAGCAAAGGGCGTCTGGCCATACCGGCCAAGCATCGCGACGCCTTGCTGCAAGGGTGTGGCGGCCGGCTTACTGTTACCGTCGACCCCAGCCAGTGCCTGCTGATCTATCCACAACCAGCCTGGGAGCCAGTGCGGGAGAAGCTGAACAACCTGCCTGCTTTCAATCCTCAGGCCCGGGCTCTGCAGCGCCTGATTCTCGGTCACGCTGAAGAAGTGGAACTGGACTCGGCTGGTCGTATTCTTGTCTCCCCCGCCCTGCGCGCCTTCGCCGGGCTCGACCGTGCTGTGGCGCTGGTCGGTCTCGGTTCCAAGTTCGAATTGTGGGATGAAACAAAATGGCAGGCCCAGACGGCTGCCGCCCTGGCGATGTCACCCGACGATATCGCCGCGCAACTGGAAGGTTTTGTGCTGTGAGCGTCGCTGTTTTTACCCACCGCACAGTGCTGTTGACTGAAGCGGTGGCGGGATTGAATGTGCAGCCCAATGGGGTGTACGTCGACTGTACCTATGGCCGCGGTGGCCATTCCCGTTTGATTCTTTCGCAGCTGGGCCCACAAGGCCGGTTGATTGCGTTCGATCGCGATCCCGCGGCAGTCGCCAATGCCCGGACTATTGGCGATCCTCGGTTTCACATCGTGCATGAAGGTTTTTCCAGCTTCGACAGTGCATTGGATGCCCTCGGAATCGACAAGGTCGACGGGGTACTGATGGATCTTGGCGTGTCATCGCCACAGATTGACGAAGCCGCCCGCGGCTTCAGTTTTCGCTTTGATGCGCCGCTGGATATGCGCATGGATACAACCCGCGGCCAAACAGCCGCGGAATGGTTGGCAACGGCTGAACAGGCCGATATCGCGGAGGTGATTAAGGACTATGGCGAAGAACGGTTTGCTAAACAGGTTGCAAGCGCGATTGTTGCGGCACGGGCGATCGGCCCTATCAACACAACAGGACAGCTTGCCAAGATCGTGGCAACGGCCGTCCGCACCCGGGAGCCGGGCCAGGATCCGGCGACGCGCACCTTCCAGGCTGTACGGATTTACATCAATCGTGAGCTTGAGGAATTGTCGCTGACCCTGCCACAGGCGCTCAAACGCCTGAATACAGCAGGCCGGCTATCCATCATCGCATTCCATTCGCTGGAGGACCGCATCGTCAAACGCTTCATGGCCGATGCCGCCACTGCTGACAAACTGCCGAGCCGCCTGCCTGTCCGTGCCGCCGATATCGGCGAAGCGCCACTGAAGTTGATCGGCAAAGCTGCCCGCGCCAGTGAGACGGAAATCGACGAGAACCCTCGTGCGCGTAGCGCCATACTGCGCGTCGCCGAACGCAGCCGTGCGCCGATGCCGGCGCAGAAATCCATCCAGTGACACGTCTGAATCTGCTCCTTCTCTGTGTCCTGATCGCCTGTGCGCTGGGGGTTGTTACGTCCCAGCACAAGGCGCGCAGGGCTTATATGGAGTTGCAGAAGGCGCAGAACGAGTCATCGCGCCTGGAAGTCGAGTGGGGCCAGCTCCAGTTGGAACAAAGCACCTGGGCTATGCATTCCCGCATTGAAACCGAGGCGGCAAACCGACTCAACATGCGCGTGCCGGACAATAACCACACCCAGGTTGTACCTGTCGCCAAGGAGAGCGGACAGTGACAGCCTACCGCACCGCATCCAACCCCGTCCTCAAGCTGCAGATGTGGCGTGCATGGCTCGTGTTGGCGGGGTTGCTTGCCCTTTACATGGTATTGGTTGGCCGCGCCACCTACCTGATGACTTACAAGGAAGAATTCCTGCGTGAGCAAGGTGAGGCGCGTTACTTCCGTAAGCTTAAGCTGGAAGCCAACCGCGGCATGATTACCGACCGCAACGGCGAACCCCTGGCTATCTCCACGCCTGTGCAGTCCATCTGGGCCAGCCCGTCCGAAATGCCGCCGATGAGCCACCAGCATCTGCAAACCTTGGCCAAGGAACTCAATATGAGCCCCGAGGACATCAAGGCAAGGCTGGCCAATAAGAAACGTGACTTTGTCTTCCTGAAACGGCAGATGAGCCCCGAGGCTGCAGCACGGGTCATCGGCTTGGGCATTCCCGGTATTTCCAAGCAGGCTGAATACCGCCGTTACTACCCGGCTGGCGAAGTGATGGCCCATATCATTGGCTACACCGACATCGACAACAAAGGCCAGGAAGGCTTCGAGCTGACACGTGAGAGCATGCTCGCCGGTAAAGCCGGCAGCCGCCATGTGATTCGCGACCGGCGCGGTTACATCGTCGAGGACGTGACCAGCATCGAAAAGCCCCGTGACGGCCAGACGCTGACGCTTTCCATCGACCGCAAGATCCAATACCTGGCTTTCCGTGAGTTGAAGAATGCCGTGGAAACCCATCAGGCCAAGGGGGGCGGCATTGTCGTACTGGATGCACGCACCGGCGAAGTGTTAGCTATGGCCAACTACCCAAGCTTCAACCCGAACAACCGCGGTAAGTATGACCCAGCCGCCCGCCGTAACCGTGCGATTACCGACTTGTACGAGCCGGGCTCGACCATGAAGCCGCTCAGTATTTCGGCAGCGCTGGAGAGCGGCAAATTCAAGCCTGAAACCGTGATGTCCACCAACAACGGTACCTTAACGATCGGCCCTGCAACCGTGCGTGACGTCCATGCCTATGGTCCGCTCAGTCTGGCCAATATCATCAAGAAGTCGAGCAACGTCGGCACCGCCAAGGTGGCGCTGGAACTGCCACGGGAATACCTGTGGAACTTCTACGACTCGGTTGGCGTAGGTGAAGCACCTCGTAGCGGCTTCCCTGGCGAAGCATCGGGCCGTCTTCGCCCTTGGAAGACCTGGCGTCCTATTGAACAAGCCACGATGTCCTACGGCTACGGTTTGTCAGTCAGCCTATTGCAAATGGCCAAGGCTTATCAGGCCTTCGCTACCGATGGCGAAATACGTCCTGTCACCTTCCAGAAGCAGGTAGCGCCATTGCCTGGCAAGCGTGTAATGAGCGCACAGACCGCCGAAGAAGTCAGAAATATGCTCGAAACCGTTACCCAGCCTGGCGGTACCGCCCTGCGCGCGCAGGTGGTGGGCTATCGCGTCGGCGGCAAGACCGGAACCTCCAAGAAGCTGGTTGGCGGCAGTTACACCAACGTCAAATCCTATGTGGGTTCCTTCGTCGGCATCGCTCCGATCTCCAACCCACGTCTTGTTGTGGCAGTGATGATCGACGAACCCAGTGGCGCCTTCTACGGCGGTGTTGTGGCCGCACCAACCTTCAGCAGTGTTGTCGCCGGCAGCCTGCGGATGTTGGGCGTCCCACCCGATGCCCCCATGAACAATATTCTGTTGCCCGATCCGTCAGAACCCGAGGTAAAGGAGGAAACATGAAGCCAGCCAGCTGGAACCTACCTTCCCTCGACTGGAGCGCGATTGATGCCATAGCCGCCAATCGCCGCCTCGTTGCTGATAGCCGCCGGGTCAAACCCGGCGACGCCTTTTTGGCATTTCCGGGCGAATACAGCGATGGCCGTACCCATATCGACCATGCCATCGCTGCAGGCGCTGGTTGCATTCTGTGGGAAGCGGAGAATTTCAATTGGCCGGCTGAGTGGCAAGTACCCAATCTCCCCATTCCACAGTTGCGTGCTCAGGCCGGCATTATCGCCAGCCACCTGCTGGGCGACCCCAGCCAATCGCTCTGGACAATAGGCATTACCGGCACCAATGGGAAAACCAGCTGTGCGCATTGGTTGGCACAAGCATTTACCCTACTTGGAAAGCAGCCGGTACTGCTTGGCACCCTGGGATATGGCCCGTTGGATGCATTGCACGAAGCCACCCATACCACGCCAGATGCACTGCGCCTGCAGAATATGTTGGCCGAGTTCCGCGACACCGGTGCCACCCACTTGGCGATGGAAGTCAGTTCGCACGGCATCGAGCAGGCTCGGGCCCATGGTGTGGCGTTTGATATCGCCGTGTTCACCAATTTGACGCGGGACCATCTGGATTACCACGGCAGCATGGCAGCCTATGGTGCCGCCAAGCGCAAGTTGTTTGAGTGGGAAGGGCTACAGGCTGCTGTCATCAATGCTGACGACCCATTTGGCATTGATCTGCTGACACACGTCCCTAAGTCGCTGGCGCTCAGTTACGGCCTGGACAATGGTGACTTACGTGCCAGCAAGCTGACATGCAGTCTGAGCGGTATTTATATGCATGTCAGTTCGCCCTGGGGCGAAGCTGAACTCAAGAGCCCGCTGCTCGGTAGATTCAATGCCTCCAACCTGTTGGCTTGCTTGGGCGTGCTGCTGAAAAGTGGTGTGCCACTTGCCGATGCCACTAGTGTGCTTGGCCAGATCGTCTCAGCCAAGGGGCGTATGCAGCGATTGGGTGGTGGGAAAAAACCTCAGGTCGTCGTCGATTACGCCCATACCCCCGATGCATTGGAAAAAGCGTTGAGTACATTGCGCGAAGTCCTGCCGGAAGGCCGTCGCTTGTTCTGCATCTTTGGCTGTGGTGGCGACCGCGATAAGGGCAAGCGACCCCAGATGGGCCGGATTGCCTGCCAGTTGGCCGACACGGTGATCATCACCAGCGACAACCCGCGTAAGGAAGACCCCAAGGCCATTATCCGCGACATTCTCGTGGGGGTAGACGGTGTCACTGCCAAACACATCAGCCGGGGCGACTACAGCATTCAGAGCAACCGGGCTGCCGCCATCCGTTCAGCATTAGAACTGGCTGAACCTGGCGATATCGTATTGATCGCCGGCAAAGGGCATGAGGAATACCAAGACGCGAATGGCGAGAAAACGCCATTCAGCGATGTAAAAGAAGCAGAAGCCGCACTCGCGGTTTGGAAAGCGTTGTAGAAGATGAGCAAGCCCATACTGACCCTGTCGTCTGCTGCCAGCGCCATCAACGGCCAGCTGCGTGGCGACGCTGCGGCCAGTTTCACCCGCGTAAGCACCGATAGTCGCGACATCCAGCCAGGCGACCTGTTTGTCGCCCTGCGTGGTGACCGTTTCGATGGCCACGATTACGCCGCCCAGGCATTAGTGCAAGGCGCTGCCTGTGTATTGATCGAAACCAGTCGTTTGCCTGAACTGACAGGCAATTACATCGAAGTCGGCGACACCCTGGCTGCGCTCGGTCAACTCGCTGCCTTCTGGCGTCGGCAATTCAAGATCCCGGTGATCGGCATCACCGGCTCGAATGGCAAAACCTCCGTCAAGGAGATGTTGGCCGCCATCCTGCGCCACAAAGTGGGTGAAGCAGCAGTCCTGGCCACTGCCGGCAACCTGAACAACCATATCGGCCTGCCCTTGATGCTCATGCGCCTGACAGCCGAGCACCAATACGCCGTGTTGGAGATGGGCACAAATCATTTTGGCGAGATCAGCTACCTCACCAATATCGCCAAGCCCGATGTTGCATTGCTGAATAACGCCGGTGCTGCGCACCTGGAATTCCTCGGTTCCATCGCAGGTGTTGCGCGCGCCAAGGGTGAGATTTTCGAAGGGCTTGCGGAAAATGGCATCGCCGTCATCAACGCCGACGACACCTACGCCCCGCTCTGGCGTGAACTTGCCCAGCAACGTACCGTGCTGGACTTTGGTTTGCAGCAGGGCAATGTGCATGCCGCTGACTTGCATCTCGATCCGCTAGGTAGCCAGTTCCTGCTTCGCCTGCCTGCCGGTGAGGCCGCTGTCACGCTCAAAGTGCCGGGCGAGCACAATGTTCGTAATGCGCTTGCAGCAGCAACCGCGGCTGTCGCCATGGGCCTGATGCCAAAGGAAATTGCTGCGGGTCTCGGTACCTATACCGGCACCAAAGGGCGTTTGCAGCAAAAACGCATGGGTAATGGCGCGCTGATCATCGACGACAGCTACAACGCCAACCCGAACTCCATGCATGTTGCGGTAGATGTATTGGCAGCCCAGTCCGGCAAACGCCTCCTGGTATTGGGCGATATGGGTGAGATTGGCGCAGACATCGCCGAACGGCACCGTGAAATCGGTGTTTATGCACGCCAACACGGTATCGAACGACTGTTTGCCATCGGCGAGCAGATGCAGCAGGCCGTCGCCAGCTTTGGTGATGGTGCAAACTGGTTTGCCAACCACTCTGCCTTGATTACTGCTTTACGTACCGAAATTACACCCAATACCACCGTGGTGGTGAAGGGTTCGCGCTTCATGCAAATGGAGCGCGTAGTAAGTGCTTTAACCCAGCCGGCCGCCGGCATGGGGGAAAAATAACATGTTGCTGCTTCTTGCCAATTGGCTCGGTGATTCGGTTCGCGCCTTCAACGTCTTCAACTACATCACTTTGCGAGCCGTGCTGTCCACCATGACTGCGCTGTTCATCAGCTTCATGCTCGGCCCCTGGGTGATACGCAAGCTCACCGCCATGAAGGTTGGCCAGTCTGTGCGTAATGATGGACCGCAAACCCATCTGGTCAAGGCAGGTACGCCCACCATGGGCGGTACCCTGATCCTGTTGTCGATCGGGCTCACCACTCTACTGTGGGCAGACCTGGATAACAAATATGTCTGGGTTGTGCTTCTGGTCACGCTGAGTACCGGCATCATCGGTTTTATCGACGACTACAAGAAAGTGGCGCTGAAGAACCCCAAAGGTTTGACCAGCCGACAGAAATTGTTCTGGCAGTCGTTGATTGCGATCAGCGCAGGTTACTACCTCGCCAATACCGCCACGTTGCCTGCCAATACCGAACTGATCGTGCCTTTCTTCAAGCACATCGCTTATCCGTTCGGCACGATCGGCTTTTTGGTGCTGACCTACCTCGTCATCGTCGGCACCTCCAACGCTGTCAACCTGACTGACGGACTGGATGGTCTCGCCATTCTGCCCACCGTCATGGTGGCGGTCGGCTTGGCGGTCTTCGCCTATGTGGCCGGTAACGTGAAATTCGCGAACTACTTGCTGCTGCCACACATTCCGGGTGCCGGGGAGTTGACTGTCTTCTGCGCCGCCATGGCTGGTGCAGGTCTCGGATTCCTGTGGTTCAACGCCTATCCAGCCGAAGTATTCATGGGCGACGTGGGTGCGCTGGCGCTGGGTGCGGCATTGGGGACTGTCGCGGTCATCGTACGGCAGGAGATCGTTCTGGCCATCATGGGCGGCGTATTCGTGGTCGAAGCGCTGAGCGTGATGATTCAGGTAGCCAGCTTCAAGATTACTGGTAAACGGGTGTTCCGTATGGCCCCGTTACACCATCACTACGAATTAAAAGGCTGGAAAGAGACCCAGGTCGTGGTGCGTTTCTGGATTATCACCATGCTGCTGGTACTTGCCGGCCTTGCCACCCTGAAACTGCGTTAAGGAAAAAACGCTATGCACCTAGCAGGCAAGCACGTCACTGTTGTGGGTTTGGGCATCACCGGGTTGTCGACCGCCAAATGGCTGAGCCGACATGGCGCCGTGGTCAGCGTGGCCGATAGTCGCGATAACCCGCCAGGGCTGGATGACTTGCGCACACTGCTGCCGCAGATACCCACAATGCTTGGTGCATTTAGCGACTCGACGTTTGATGGGGCAGAGTTGTTGGTTGTCAGCCCCGGCATGCCGCTTTCCGAACCATACATCGTGGCTGCCGCAGAACGCGGTGTCGAGATCATGGGCGATATCGAGCTGTTCGCCCGCGCCAGAGAGGTGATCGACCCCAAATCAAAGGTGATCGCGATTACCGGCTCGAACGGCAAGTCCACCGTCACCAGCATGGTTGGGGCAATGTGCGAAACCGCCGGCCTCAACACGATCGTAGCCGGCAATATCGGCACCCCGGTGCTGGATGCCTTGACTGAGATCGAGACTGAAACACGTCCCAAACCGGATGTGTGGGTGCTTGAATTGTCGAGCTTCCAACTCGAATCCACTTTCAGCCTCGCCCCTGATGCAGCGGCAGTACTAAACGTCAGCGAAGACCATCTGGACCGTTACGATTCAATCCTGCACTACTCGATGGCCAAAGCCCGCGTGTTCGAAGGCCTTGGCGCAATGGTATTGAACCGTGAAGACGGCTACTGCCGCGGCATGGCACGCCCGGGTCGTCAGGTGTTCTGGTTTGGCCTCGATACGCCACGTACACCCACCGAATACGGCCTGCACAAGGTAGGGAACGACTACGAGCTCGTCTGCGGCGATTTTGTGTTGATGTTGGCAAGCGAATTGCCGCTGGCCGGCCTACATAACGCAGCCAACGCACTGGCTGCGCTTGCGCTGACACGCTCCATTGGCCTACCCACCTTGCCGCTGGTATCAGCCCTCAAGCGTTTCAAGGGCCTGCCACATCGAGTGGAATTTGTCGCGGAAGTGAAAGGAGTTCGTTACTACGACGACTCAAAAGGTACCAATGTCGGCGCTACCGAAGCCGCGTTAAAGGGCATGCGACAACCTGTTGTCCTTATCGCCGGTGGCGATGGCAAGGGTCAGGACTTCAGTCCATTGGCTACAGCCTGCAAAGGCAAGGTGCGCAGCGCCATTCTGATCGGCCGTGACGGCCCGCAGATTCGCGCCGCACTGGCCAATACCTCCGTCAAGTTGATCGATGCCGCCAGTATGGACGAAGCCGTGAAGGCAGCCGCCCAGGAAGCCCAGGCTGGTGACGCAGTGCTGATGTCCCCGGCCTGCGCCAGCTTCGACATGTTCAAGAACTACACGCATCGCGCAGAAGTATTCATCTCCGCGGTTCGGACGCTCGGCAACGGCTGAGTGGATTAACCGAGATAAACAGGAGTCCGTTTGGTGAAGCAGTTTTATCAGGCCTTCAAGCGTCGCCCCAGCATGCATGGCTATGACCTTTCCCTGGTCTGGTCGGTGCTGCTGTTGCTCGCGATCGGCCTGATCATGGTCTATTCAGCCTCGATCGCTGCAGCGGAAGTCGACCACGACACCGGCTTTCGCTCCAGCTATTTCCTTATCCGCCACAGCATCTTCCTTTTCGTGAGTCTTGTGGCGGCTTTTGTGGCATTCCAGGTCCCGACGCGGATGTGGCAGCAATACTCGCCTTATATCTTCCTGTTCGGTGCGGGGTTGTTGATTCTGGTGCTGATTCCCGGGATCGGCCGGGAGGTCAATGGCTCCAAGCGCTGGCTGTCGCTGTTCGTCATCAACCTGCAGCCATCTGAACTGATGAAGTTCTTCGTGGTGCTCTACGCCGCTGACTACACAGTCCGTAAGGCGGCCTACATGCACAGCCTAGTGAAGGGCTTTGTGCCGATGTTCGTGGTGATGTTGGTTACCGGTGTACTGCTGCTGGCCGAGCCCGATTTCGGCGCACTCGCCGTTATCACCGCCATCGCCATGGGGATTCTGTTCCTGGGCGGCTTCGATTGGCGTCTGTTTGGCGGCCTGATGGTAGCGCTGATGATCGGCTTCGTGCTTTTCGTCGTCGTCGAACCCTATCGCATGGCGCGGGTGGTGGGCTTTATGGACCCCTGGAAGGATCCTTATGGCAAGGGCTACCAACTTTCCCATTCGCTTATCGCCTTTGGCCGCGGCGAATGGTTCGGGGTGGGGCTGGGTGGATCGGTCGAAAAACTCAGCTACCTGCCCGAAGCCCATACCGACTTCCTGATGGCCATCATCGCCGAGGAAACTGGTTTTATCGGCATCGCCGCAGTTGTTCTCTTGTTCAGCTGGGTCATATTCCGCGCCTTCATCATCGGCATACAGGCCACCAAGCTCGAACGCTACTACTCGGCGCTCATCGCCCAGGGTATCGGCATCTGGCTGGGTGTGCAGTCGGTCATCAATATCGGCGTGAACATGGGCCTGCTGCCTACCAAGGGCCTCACCCTACCGCTTCTGTCCTTCGGTGGCTCGGGCATCCTGGCCAACCTGATTGCGTTGGCCGTACTACTGCGCGTGGACTGGGAAAACCGCCAGCTGATGGGGGGGTATACGGTATGAGCGAGTCGTGGACTGTGAAAGATGAACAGAACAGCAGCACGAGCGTACAGCCGGTGCTCTCACACGTTCATCAACCGGATGTCCCTGCTGATTACAAGGCAGCTGCTCACGCAGCCTCCAGCACATCCCAGGCTGACAGCCGCCCACGTACCCTGATGGTCATGGCGGGCGGTACAGGTGGTCACATCTTCCCAGCACTTGCTGTCGCGAAAGAAATGCAGACACGTGGCTGGACCGTGGTGTGGCTGGGCGCGAAGGACAAGATGGAAGCCAAACTGGTGCCTGACCACGGCATTCCCATCGAACTGCTGTCCATCGGTGGAGTACGTGGGCAAGGCTTGGTGCGCAAGTTGGTACAGCCTATGGAGCAGGCTATTGCGCTGTGGAAATCGGTTGCGGTCATCTTCCGCCACCGGCCTGATGCGGTGATCGGCTTTGGTGGATTTACCGGTTTCGCCGGCGGGTTGGCCGCCACCTTGCTGTGGAAACCACTGGTCATTCATGAGCAGAACTCGGTGGCAGGCCTAACCAACAAGGTCTTGTCTTACCTTGCCGACTATGTGCTTACCGCCTTCCCAAGCGCCTTTGCCGCCCGCGGGACCTTGGTAGGCAACCCGGTAAGATCGGATATCGCTGCATTGCCTGCGCCTGCCGAACGTTTTGTCAACCGCAGCGGCCCGCTGCGCATTCTGGTGGTGGGTGGCAGCCTGGGCGCGGTGGCACTGAACACCGTGGTGCCACAGGCGCTTGCGCTCATCCCGGCCGATCAACGACCGCAAGTCACGCATCAGGCTGGCACCAAACAGATCGATGCCTTGCGCAGCAACTACGCACAAGCTGGTGTAACCGGCGAATGTATAGCGTTTATCGACGATATGGCCCAGGCCTACGCAGATGCCGACCTGGTGATCTGCCGGGCAGGTGCGCTGACGGTAGCCGAACTGGCTGCTGCTGGCGTCGCATCCATCCTGGTGCCCTACCCCCATGCCGTGGACGACCATCAGACCGGCAATGCGAAATACCTGAGCGATGCCGGTGCCGGCATTCTCGTCCAGCAGAGCGACCTCACGCCCGAATGGCTTACGGCGCAACTGACTGAACTAACACGCGAGCGCCTCGTGAATATGGCCGAGGCAGCCAGAAACAAAGCCTTGCCCGCCGCCACACAGGTGGTAGCGGACATCATTGAGGAAGTAACGGCATGAAACACAAGGTCAAACGCATACACTTCGTCGGCATCGGTGGTGCCGGCATGTGTGGTATTGCGGAGGTCCTGCTGAATCTGGGTTTTGACGTATCGGGCTCAGACCTTGGCGAAAGTGCGACGACAGCCCGTCTGCGCGAAGCGGGGGCGATGGTTTTTATCGGCCACGATGCAAGCTACCAGCAGCACGCCGATGTGGTGGTGACCTCTACCGCCGTCAAGGCAGACAACCCGGAAGTACTGGCAGCACGTGCACGCCAAGCACCGGTCATCCCACGCGCCATGATGCTGGCCGAGCTATTGCGCTTCCGCCAAGGTATTGCGGTGGCCGGTACGCACGGCAAGACCACCACTACCAGCCTTATCGCCTCCATCCTTGCCGAAGCAGGGCTCGATCCGACCTATGTGATCGGCGGCAAGCTCACCGCTGCCGGCACGAATGCAAAGCTGGGTAGCGGTGACTTTATCGTCGTGGAAGCCGATGAGTCCGATGCGTCCTTCCTGATGCTCAAACCGGTATTGGCTGTCGTTACTAATATCGATGCCGACCATATGGACACCTATGGTCACGACTTCGTCAAACTGAAGCAAGCCTTCCTCGACTTCCTCAGCCATCTGCCTTTCTATGGCCGGGCAGCGTTGTGTATCGACGACCCGAATGTTCGCGCCATCCTGCCCATGGTCTCCAAGCCGATGACGACTTATGGGGTTAGCCCGGACGCCACGCTGCGCGCCGAAAACATCGTTGCCCTTCCTGGCGGCCAGATGCGGTTCGATGCGGTGTGGAAAAACGGTATTGAGTACCGCATCGAGATCACGCTCAATGCAGCGGGCCACCACAATGTATTGAACAGCTTGGCCGCTATCGCGGTCGGCCTGGAAGTTGGCGCATCCGAAACTGCCATCCAAAAGGCGCTTAACGATTTCGGCGGTGTTGGACGGCGTTTCCAACACTATGGCGAAACCGCTCTGCCACAGGGCGGCCGCGCCATCGTCATCGACGACTACGGCCACCATCCAGTTGAGATGGCCGCCACACTGGCCGCTGTCCGCGGGGCCTACCCTGATCGGCGCTTGCTGCTGGCGTTCCAACCCCACCGTTATACCCGTACCCGCGACTGTTTCGAGGATTTCGCCCGCGTCCTTTCAACCACTGACGCGTTGGTGCTTACCGAGGTCTATGCCGCAGGTGAATCGCCCATCGTCGCTGCCGACGGTCGCGCGCTGAGCCGTGCCGTTCGTGTACACGGCAAGGTTGAGCCCCTGTTTGTAGAAGACGTGGCTGAGCTGCCAACAGCGATTCTGGAACACGCCCACGACGGCGATGTGATCGTAACAATGGGCGCCGGTTCCATCGGCGCCATCCCTGCCAAACTGGTAGCAAAAGCATGAACAAATACGGAAAAGTAGCCGTCGTCTTTGGCGGCACCTCGGCAGAGCGCGAAGTATCAATCATGAGCGGTACGGGCGTTCTGAACGCGCTGCAAAGCCGCGGCGTAGACGCGCATGCATTCGACCCAAAGGACAAGCCCATCTCGGCACTGAAGGATGAAGGCTTTACGCGCGCATTTCTGATTCTGCATGGCCCTGGCGGCGAAGATGGCACCATCCAAGGTGCGCTCGACTTTCTGGGCATTCCCTACACCGGCTGCGGCGTGATGGCTTCGGCCATCGGCATGGACAAGCTGCGTACCAAGTTGCTCTGGCGTGCACTCGGTCTACCGATTCCTGCGTTCGAACTGTTGGACGAAAACAGCGACTTCGCAAGCGTAGAAGAACAGTTAGGCTTGCCCTTGTTTGTCAAACCCGCCACCGAAGGCTCCAGCATCGGTGTGATCAAGGTCAAGGCCAAAGGCGAGCTGAGAGCTGCTTATGCCGAAGCCCGCAAATACGATCGGCTGGTGCTAGCTGAGCAGTTTATTGGTGGTGGCGAATACACCGCACCGGTTATGGGCGACCCAGTCAAGGGCTACACCGTTCTGCCCATGGTCAAGATCGAGCCAGCCACCGAGTTCTACGACTACCAAGCCAAGTATTTCCGCGACGACACGGTATATCGCTGCCCTTGCGGCCTCGCGCCCGCTCGTGAAGCTGAAATCGCCGAATTGGTGAAGCAGGCATTCTGGGCCATAGGCGGTGAAAGCTGGGCGCGTGTCGACTTCCTGATGGATGAAGCCGGCAACCCCTACCTGCTCGAAGTCAACACCGCTCCCGGCATGACCAGCCACAGCCTCTTCCCCATGGGCGCGAAAGCCACCGGGATGAGTTATGAGGACCTGGTGTTGAGCATTCTCGACACCACGTTGAAGACATAAAGGAAACAACGTGCAAGTAAATGCAGTGAACCGCCAAGCAACACAAGCAGCAGCAATGCTGACCTGTGTGCGTGCGCCTGCAATGCAAGCACAACATCGTATGTACGCAAAACAGGAAGCCCGCCACACCACGAGCGCAGCGAGGTCCCCTCGCCGGCGGGCGAGGGCGGAGGGAGTGGGAATCCATCACGGACACATGGCGACGTTGAAACAATGGCCAATCCCGACCGGCTTTGCCGGTCGCACACAATGGTCAACGCAATCGGAAAGCCGCCACACCACGAGCGCAGCGAGGTTCCCTCGCCAGCAGGCGAGGGCGGAGGGAGTGGGAATCCATCACGGACACATGGCGACGTTGAAACAATGGCCAATCCCGACCGGCTTTGCCGGTCGCACACAATGGTCAACGCAGCTAGGAAACCTCCATGTGGGATAAGCCCCAAGCCCTCAACTGGCTATCCAACCTGCTGATCGCATTGGCGGTACTGCTGTTCCTGTATGCAGCGTTGCTGGTGATTGTGCATTCACCATTGTTCCCGGTACGGCAGATCAAGGTGGATGGCACCTTGTCGCATGTCACGCGCGAGCAGTTGCAATACATCGTGAAGAACGAACTTAAGGGTACTTTCTTCACGTTGGATCTGAACAAGACCCGCTCTGCATTCGAAAAGCTGCCGTGGGTTCGGCAGGTCAACCTGCGTCGACGCTGGCCCGACCGGCTCGATGTGGCGATCGAAGAGCACACCGCGCTGGCCCGCTGGGGTTCGGTGGGTCTTTTGAATACGTATGGCGAGCGTTTTGACGCCGCCAGCAATGAAATGCTGCCGGTGCTGGAAGGACCGGAAGGCAGCGAATTCGAGATGGCGCAGGGCTATGTCGGCTTTCGCGATCAGTTGTTAGCTATCTCACGCAAGCCCAGCCATATCTGGCTTTCGCCCCGGCGTGCGTGGCGGTTGCAACTGGATGAGAAGTTATTGGTGGAAATCGGCCGGGACAACCCGGAACAACGATTGGCCAAGTTTGTTGAGGCCTACCCGCGCACGCTGGCGGTGATCAATCGTCCGATTTCTTATGTAGATTTGCGTTACCCGAATGGGTTTGCGGTTCGGCTTCCCGGTGGCGTACCTACGCCCAAGCCAAAGCCCAAACCTGCCCCCAAGACAACTTGACGTGGGAAGGTAGCGAACAGTGCATTTGGAGAATGACGGTGAATAAACCGAACACAACGAAGAACCTGCTGGTCGGGCTCGACATTGGCACCTCGAAGATCGTGGCGCTGGTGGCCGAAGTATTGCCCGATGGCCGTATGGAAATCATCGGCCTTGGGCAGGCTCCGTCCAAGGGATTGAAAAAAGGCGTGGTGGTGAACATCGAGTCCACTGTCGGGGCCATCCAGCGCGCGCTGGAAGAGGCTGAGCTGATGGCGGACTGCAAGATTCGCGAGGTGTTGACTGGCATTGCCGGCAGTCATATCCGCAGCTTCAACTCGCACGGCATGGTCGCAATCAAGGACAAGGAAGTCACCCAGGCCGATGTCGACCGGGTGATTGAGACGGCACGTGCCGTCAATATCCCTACCGAGCACCAGATCCTGCACATCCTGACCCAGGAATTCATCATCGACGGACAGGAGGATGTGAAGGAGCCCTTGGGCATGAGCGGTGTGCGCCTGGAAGTGAAGGTGCATATCGTCACGGGCGCCATCAGCGCGGCACAGAACATCACCAAGTGCGTGCGTCGTTGCGGCCTGGAAATGAATGATCTGATCCTGCAACCCCTGGCCAGTGCGATGTCGGTGCTGAGCGAGGACGAGAAGGAGCTGGGCGTCTGCCTGATTGATATCGGCGGCGGCACTACCGATATCGCTGTGTTCTGCGATGGTGCTATCCGGCATACCGCGGTGATTCCTATCGCTGGTGACCAGGTCACCAACGATATCGCCATGGCCCTGCGCACCCCCACCAAGGAAGCAGAGGACATCAAGCGCACTCACGGTGTGGCCCTGCGTCAACTGGCAGACCCGCAGCAAATGATTGAAGTACCTGGTGTCGGCGAGCGCGGTCCGCGTCAGCTGAATCGCCAGACCCTGGCCGAGGTCATCGAGCCACGAGTAGAAGAGCTGTACAGCCTAGTGCAGGCCGAACTCCGTCGTTCCGGCTTTGAGGAGCGACTCTCCAGCGGCATTGTCATCACCGGAGGTTCGGCCCAGATGCAAGGCATGGTCGAACTAGGCGAAGAAGTGTTCCACCTGCCAGTGCGCTTGGGCGTGCCCAAGTACGTAGGCGGACTCGCAGAAGTCGTGAAAAACCCGCGTTTTTCCACCGCTGTAGGTTTGTTGGTACTGGGCAGGCAGCAAGCCCAGCGCAATGGTTACAAATCAATGCAGGGAGCCAGTATAGGCGGCCTGTTAGAACGCATGAAGACGTGGTTTCAGGGGAATTTCTGAGTTGAAAGTCGACAGCCGAGTATCGCTGGCACTTTCTTATTGAAGTACTTACTTTGGGCAAAGAGGAGAGAGCAATGCCTATTTCGTTTTTAGAAGCAGCGCAGGACATCGCACCAGTCGCTAGGATCAAGGTGATTGGCGTGGGTGGTTGCGGCGGCAACGCTGTCGATCACATGATCGATTCCGGCGTGACCGGTGTGGAGTTCATCTGCACCAATACCGATGCGCAAGCATTGAAGCGCAATCGCGCTGATAACGTGGTACAGCTTGGCAGCAACCTGACCAAGGGCCTTGGCGCTGGCGCCAACCCTGATATTGGTCGCGCCGCAGCCGAAGAAGACCGTCAACGCATCGCCGAGATGATCGATGGTGCCGACATGGTCTTTATCACCGCTGGCATGGGTGGCGGTACAGGTACAGGTGCAGCCCCCATCGTGGCGGAAATCGCCCGTGAGCGCGGCATCCTGACCGTAGGCGTGGTAACACGTCCATTCGCCTTCGAAGGCAAGCGTCAGAAAGCGGCACAAGCGGGTATTGAAGAGCTGAACAAGTATGTCGACTCACTGATCATCATCCCCAACGACAAGCTGATGCAGGTGCTTGGCGAGGATGTCTCCTTCAAGGATGCATTCAAAGCGGCTGATGACGTGCTACGTGGCGCGGTAGCGGGCATCGCCGAAATTATCAACGTACCCGGTCTCGTGAACGTGGACTTCGCCGACGTGAAGGCCGTGATGACCGAAATGGGTATGGCGATGATGGGTTCGGCACACGCCGAAGGTGTAGACCGCGCCCGTATTGCCGCCGAGTCCGCTGTCGCCAGCCCCTTGCTGGAAGACATCAGCCTCAATGGCGCTCGCGGCGTGCTGGTCAACATCACTGCCGACTTCAGCCTGAAGATGCGCGAAGTGCATGAGGTGATGGAAGTCATCAAGGCTTATACCGCAGACGATGCACGCATCATCTTTGGTACCGCTTTCGACGAAAACATGGGTGACAAGATCCGAGTGACCCTGGTGGCCACAGGTCTGGGCGGCCATGAGTCGAAGAAAGCGCCAAGCCTGCATATCGTCCATCGCACAGGTACTGACGATGCCGGTATGCCGAATTATGACGAGCTCGACGTACCTGCCGTCATGCGCCGTAACCAGCGGGGCAGCAACGGTGGTGGCGTAGCTGTAGAGTCACAGCGCAGCCCGGCGTTTTCCGGCGGTGATATGGATATCCCAGCCTTCCTGCGTAAGCAGGCGGACTGATCGGGATGAGAAAACGGCGACGGTGCACCCCGCTTTCCTGCCTGTGATAGCCGCCGTACCTTGTGTACGGCTGCGTCTCACAACATGAAGCCGGGACACCGGCCCAGCCGACATTCTGCTTAATTCAAACCTGCCAAAGGTGGGTGCTTGGCGCTTTTGCCTCAACAGGGCTATCGGTTCTGTTCGCCTAATGCCGCCATAGCAATGTTTAATCAGCATCGAGTTTGCCATACGGTAAAATCGAGGCCTTCTCGCCGCCAGCGTCTATGCGCTTCCGTCCCTTGCTCTCTCAAGGGAAAGGAGAGCCATACTCCGTTTCTGGCGCGGCTTGGTTAAATTGAGCGCCCTCCATGATTTATCAACGCACCCTGAAGTCACCCATTCACGCTGTTGGCGTAGGCCTGCATTCCGGCGAAAAGGTGGAACTCACTCTCTCGCCCGCAGATACTGACAGCGGCATTGTGTTCCGACGCGCCGATCTACCTGGTCAGCCGGCCTTCAAGGTTGGACCGGAACTCGTCAATGACACGCGCCTCTCCTCCACGTTGATCAAAGACGGGGTTCGGGTCGCCACCATCGAACACCTGATGTCTGCCTTCGCCGGCCTGGGCATAGACAATGTGCTTGTGGATGTGACGGCATCGGAAATGCCTATCATGGATGGCAGCGCCGCCCCTTTTCTTTATCTGATCCAGCAAGCTGGCGTAGTGGACCAGAAAGCAAAAAAACGCTTTGTACGCGTCAAGAAGACCGTTGAGGCGGTAGAAGGCGACAAATGGGTACGCCTGTCGCCGCATGACGGTTACAGGGTCAAGCTAACCATTGAGTTCAAACACCCTGCCTTTCAGAAAGCTGCCCAGTCAGTAGAGCTGGATTTCGCCAATACCTCATACATCAAGGAAATCGCCCGCGCCCGTACCTTCGGCTTCATGCATGAAGTCGAGTACATGCGCACAAACAACCTGGGCCAGGGCGGCAGCATGGAAAACGCCATCGTGCTGGACGAATACAAGGTGCTCAACCAGGAGGGCCTGCGCTTTGAAGATGAATTTGTCCGGCACAAAGTGCTCGACGCGATCGGCGACCTGTATATCCTCGGCCACCCATTGATCGCCAGCTTCGAAGGCTTCAAGTCCGGCCATGCGATGAACAACAAATTATTGCGTGCCCTGCTTGCCAACCCCGAAGCGTGGGAATACGTCAGCTTTAACAATTCGGAAGAAGCGCCTAGCTCATTCCACCAATATATCCCTGCCCGAATCTAAGCCTGTGTTTCTATTCCTACGCATTCTCTTCGTCACCCTCGTACTCCTTTGGGCATTTTGCTACTGGAAAGAACGTCACACCGGCAACCTGTATTGGCGTCGCGCAAGACGTTGGGTAATCGGCGTCGGCATCGCTGCATTGCTCATCATGGTGATCGGGCTGTTTATAGAGCGCTTGATGCTGACGTAATAAGCAACGCGCTGCATGGATTATGCACAGTCCGCGCCACTTCATTAGTACCTTAGAGTTTCACGATGACCTCAACTTTGGCTCCTGCTGCTACGCGCTCCTCTTTCCGTATCGATATCAATGGGATCCGTGCTTGGGCAGTGCTAGCAGTTGTGCTGTACCACTTTGGTATTTCAGGTTTTAGCGGTGGTTTTGTTGGCGTCGACATATTCTTTGTTATTTCCGGCTTCCTAATGACTGGTATTGTCATTTCCGCACTGGAAGCACAAAGATTCTCCTTATGGCATTTCTACTTAGCGCGTGCAAGAAGAATTATTCCAGCATTATTTTTATTATGTGTCGTATTACTTATACTAGGCTGGTTCTACCTCCCAACTCCTGATTATCATTTATTGGGACGCCATATAATTTATGCCATTACGTTTCTTTCCAATTTAAAATTCCGGAAAGAAGATGGGTATTTTGATGCAGCATCGCACGAAAAGTGGTTATTACATACATGGTCGCTTTCCGTTGAATGGCAGTTTTATCTACTGCTCCCTATTGCCTTATTATTCATCTGGCGATGGTGGAGTAAAGCAGGTGTTAAAGTCGCATTAATTCTGACCTTTACTCTTTCTTTTATCTGGTCAGTTTATCTAACCGAGCGTACACCGGCAGCAGCATTTTATCTGTTGCCAAGCAGAGCATGGGAAATGCTTGCTGGTAGTCTAGTTTGGTGGTTTACCGTACAAAGCAAACCCTCATACGCTCAAGCTATATTCCTAGAAACAATTGGTTTTGGCTTGATTGTTATGTCGATTACTATACTGGATAGTACTTCGGCATGGCCAGGCGGGCTCGCTCTTTTGCCAGTTGTAGGGACAATGCTCCTATTAGCGGCAAATCGACATAATTCCCTTATAACTGCCAACATATTTGCACAATGGCTAGGTAGCCGATCCTATTCAATCTATCTCTGGCACTGGCCAATAGTCGTCATACTCAACTATGTCAACATGCAAGACAGTACCAAATGGACTGGTACAGGCTTGCTTGCCACCCTCTTGATTGGAGAAACCTCTTACCGCCTGGTGGAAGCACCTGCACGCCGGTACTTAGCTCAATTAAAACCGAGAGCAGATTTCGCGATCATAGGAACAGCAACTGTATTACTGGTCATTGCCGCAGGCTTTATACGCCACCAATCTATAGCAGATAGGATTCCAGCACACTGGGAGCAAGTATCTCGGGAGTCGAATAATGTAAAACCTAATCGAGATCATTGCTTCAGCGCATCGGGTACTCAATCCCCTTCTTGTGTTTATGGCGGAGAAAATATACGTGCGATTGTCCTCGGAGATAGCCATGCAGATGCATTAACCACTGCAGTACAAAGCGCGTTGCCAAATAAAAGCGATGGCGTTATAGACTGGAGCTATGTGAGTTGCCCAACAATTTCGGGTGTACACCTAATTCCTGAAGCAGCCCCTAGTACTCAACACTGTGACGCATTCAATGATTGGGCAATAAAGAAGCTATCCAGTTTTGACGCCAAAATTCCGGTAATTATTATAAATCGTACATCTGTCTATGCATTTGGCCAGCATAATGGCGACCCATTACTCAAAAAAAGACCACTTATATACTTTGATAAAAAATACGCAACACCTGCACCAGAATTTCTTGCCGAATTCAAAGAAAAATTAATCAATACAGCTTGTCTAATTGCTAAGCGACAACCAACCTATTTGGTACAGCCCATTCCTGAAATGCCGATTGATGTTCCAAAGTTCATGGCTCGTCGCGCAGTCTTTGGCTTTGGAGAAGTCGGAATCTCCATCTCGCAGATGGAATACCAGAAACGGCATACCTTTGTTCGAGAAGCCCAATATGAAGCTGCCAAGCGTTGTGGGGTGAAGCTCCTTGATCCAGCTCCCTACCTGGTACGTGATGGTCGGTATTGGGGAAGTCAGAATGGATGGCCCCTTTATTACGATGACGACCATCTCAGTGAATTTGGCAATAAATTATTGACCCCAATGTTCCAGCAGGTATTTGCTGTCCCCTCAAAGCTCGGAACTTGATCAACTGGCTACTTCTGGACAATCACAGCCCAGTCTTTTCCAGCCTCATGCAAAACACCGCATCCGCCACTGCGCCTGCCGGTAAACACACGCCAGCATTTCTTTACATAGCAAAGCTGTGCACCACTTCGCCGTTACGACTGCAAAGAGCAAAGGTAGGCCCTATATATTAATGTGATGCAGACCGCATTCAGGTCATATGGGAAATCATGCCGGCTTCGCTTAACCACACTGACGAGCATCTGTTCCGTCGTATCGTCGAGGACGCGGAGGAAGGCATTTGGCTGATCAACACCAGCGGTAATACCCATTACCTGAATGCCCGGATGGCCCAGATCCTGGGAGGGCAAATAGACAGCATCATCGACAGGCCGATCTGGGACTTCGTCTATGAAGAGGACATCCCCTCAGTCCAGAAAAACTTTGAGAAGTGCCGGCAGGGTAAACATGGGACTTACGACTTTCGCTTTCGTCGGATGAATGGCGAGGAAGTGTGGACCCAGATGTGCACCTCCCCTTTATTGGATGCAGACGGCACCTATGAAGGGGAAATCGCCTTTGTCAGCGACATCAGCTGGCGGCGCGAGGCTGAGCAGCGTATTGCGGAAACCGAACGGGCAAGCCGGGCTGTATTCGAACACAGCGGTGCAGTCAAATTGATCATCGACCCCAAAGATGGCCGGATCGTTGCTGCCAATCCAGCTGCCTGCGCATTTTATGGCTATGACGCCGAAACCTTCGTTCAGCTCAATATCAACCAGATCAATACCCTCAGCCCGGACCAGGTTGCCGCCAGGATGGCCAACACTACCATGGAGGAAACGTACTACTTTCAATTCCAGCACCGGCTCAAGAGCGGCGAGATACGCGACGTCGAGGTGCAATCCTCGGCCATCAATCAAGCCGGCCGTACGTTGCTGCATTCCATCATCCATGACATCACCCCGCAAAAGGCTGCCGAGCATTGGCTGCGGATAACGCAATTCAGCGTGGAGCAGGCACGCATTGCGGTGGTCTGGGTAAACGCGGACGGAAGAATCAACTACGCCAATCAATACGCGTGCGAATTGGTCAATTGCCCGCACGAAAAATTGATTAACGAACCGATCTGGCTCTTCAATCTCGGCATCAGCGAACTGAATTGGCCAAAACTCTGGGAAAGCATCAAGACCACCGGCTCGCTTCGCCAGCGTTCGGAAGCGCTGCGTATCCCCTCCACCCTTATCGACATCGAAGTCCATGCCTCCTACCTAAACTTTGAGGGTGAGGAGTTCATGGTGTCGTACACGCTCGATATCAGCGAGCAGGTGCAAGCAGAGGGCATGCTGAGCCTGCAGCACGATGCGTTGGAAGCTGTTGCTGCCGGATACAACATTTCGCACCTTTTAAAGCTACTGGCACAACGCGTGGAGATGCTGACCAAAGATGCTTTCTGCTCAATTCTGGTGCTAGAAGGGGACCAGCTATTCACCGGTGCCGCCCCCAGCCTGCCCGAAAGCTATAACCAGGCCATCGATGGCGTGCGTATTGGCCCCACCATCGGGTCCTGCGGAACTGCGGCTTACTTTGACCGCAGCATTGAGGTCAACGATATTTCCACAGACCCGCTCTGGGCGGACTTCAAGGGGCTCGCGCTACAGCATGGTCTTGCCGCCTGCTGGTCCACCCCCATCCACGCCAGCGATGGCCGGGTATTGGGTACCTTCGCGCTTTATTTCCGTGAAAAGCGTGGCCCAAGCGACTACCACCGCCGAGTGCTGAATGCCTGCACCCATCTGGCAGGTATCGCCATCGAACACCGCGCAGCTGAAGCGCGCGTCCACACACTCGCCTTTTACGACAGCCTTACCGGCCTGCCAAACCGCACTCTGTTTGCCGACCGGGTTGAATTGGCGCTGGCTCGGGCACAACGCGACTCAACCCAATTAGCGCTCCTATTTATCGATCTCGATCGTTTCAAGACCATCAACGACTCGCTTGGTCACGCTAGTGGCGACCGCCTGCTACAGGCTATCGCCAAGCGGCTGGAAGCGCTGGTACGCGACTCCGATACCGTATGCCGGCTTGGTGGCGATGAGTTTGTATTGCTGCTGCCCGATTGCGATATGGGCGGCGCTGCAACCATTGCCGAGAAACTGATCGTCTCCGCCGCAGAAAAGGTGGAGTTCGACGGTATTGTGCTGAATCCTTCCGCCAGTGTCGGCATCAGCCTCTACCCCAGCGATGGGGAGGACTACGACACCCTACTCAAGAATGCTGATACCGCGATGTACCGGGCCAAGGAAGGCGGCCGCAACGCGTACTGCTTCTACCACTATGAGATGAACCAGAACGCATCGGCCAGGTTGAAGATGGAAGCCGCCTTGCGGGTGGCACTGGCTCGCAACGAATTGCTGCTGAATTACCAGCCGCAGGTCTACATTGCGGATGGCCAGCTGCACGGCCTTGAGGCCTTGGTGCGCTGGCGGCACCCGCAATGGGGTATGGTTTCACCAGCCGAGTTTATTCCCGTTGCCGAAGAATGCGGCCTGATCGACGAGATTGGCACCTGGGTACTGAATGAAGCGTGCCGGCAGATGGCCGAATGGCAACGTAACGGGATACCCATACCGCGCATCGCGGTGAACCTGTCTGTACGCCAATTCCGCCACGACAATGTCTACAAACGGGTGGTTGAAACATTGGATCGTCACATGCTGCCCCCATCGCAGCTGACACTGGAAATCACCGAAAGCCTGATGATGCAGCGTGACGACGACACCTTAAGTGTATTGAAGGCCCTCAATAATATGGGCCTCACACTGGCGGTGGATGACTTTGGCACCGGCTATTCCAGCCTGGGCTATCTGAAGCGCTTCCCAGTCAATGAGCTGAAGCTCGACCAAAGCTTCGTACGCGACCTAAGCGAAGACCCGGGTGACCGTGCACTCGCCAGCGCGGTGATCCGCATTGGCCAAAGCCTGCACCTGAAGGTAGTCGCAGAGGGGGTGGAAACCGCTGAACAGCTGGCTTTTCTACAAAATGAAGGCTGCGACATCGCCCAGGGCTATCATTTCGCCAAGCCCATGACTGCTGATGCGTTGGAAGCGTGGGTGAAAAATAGGGAAAAGCACCCCAGCCATTGATACAAAGTGCTGCTCACGACCTGACTGTGCAGCAGTGATCAAGCTATTGGATATCTTCTCAGCCACACCAAGGTTCGCAAAGCTTGTAATAAAAGCACGTTCAAAGTCTCGCGAGCTAAGGCAAGACAAGACAAGACAAGACAAGGCGGAAACACCCGAGGAAGCGGAGTTTACTAAAGGGTAAATAAGCATTCCGAGGGGATTGTCAACTCCGTATTGCCGACGCGCAGCAGACTTTTAGATGAGACGGGCAGCCAAACCACTCCCCCTTTGCATCTCCCGCCCCAGCGCAACCGCCAACGTCGTGCCCGATCCCCACAACATCACCTTCTTGCGTGCCCGGGTCAGCGCGGTATAGACAAGGCTACGGCTTAATACTGCCGACTCCTCATCGGGAAGTAACAACCAGACCGCTTCAAACTCTGAACCCTGCGATTGATGCACCGTCAGCGCAAAGGCCGTTTCATGCGCTGGCAATCGCGCCGGAGCCAACGAACGCCAACCCTCACCACTGGGGAATACCACCCTCAAACCATCTGGCCCCATCAATGTAAGCCCGACATCGCCATTCGCCAAACCCAGTGTTGTCTCATTGGCCCGTACAATCACCGGCCTGCCGGCATACCAAGGTTTGCGTCTTATGTCCTGCTGCATCAAGCGGGTTTCGATCAGCCGATTCACAGTCGCTACCCCTGCCGGTCCTTCACGTACAGCACATAACAACCGCAGCCGATTAAATGCGGCAAACGCTTTAGCCGCATCCCCCTCTGCAATAGCAACGCGGTAGCCAGCCAAGGCAGGCCCCAAGTTTGCCAGCATTGTGGGCACCCACTCGTTGACTCTACCCGCCTGCCAGGCAATATCTGCACGGCCTTCCCGCAGTACTGCCAAGGCAGCATTCACATCACCCGCATTGGCACAACGCGCCAGCTCACCGATACCGCTATCGGCCCCAAAACGATGACTGCGGCTCAGCAGTGCAATGCCGTCACCCAATGGTATGGCGGAAGTAGCGGCGCGGTACTTGGTCCCGGTAGCTGCCGCCAAACGCGCCGCACCTTCCAAGGTATGGCCAGCCAGCCGTATAAGCTCTGCAAATGCACTGCCTGCCTCTACCGAGGCCAATTGGTCACGATCGCCCAACATAATCAACCGGGCATGCGCCGGCAATGCCTGTAACAAACGGCGAAACAGCGCCAAGTCGATCATCGACGCTTCATCGACTACCAACGCATCCAGGGCCAGGGGATTATCTGGCCCATGGCGTGGTGTGGCGGAATCGGGCCGGTACCCCAGCAAACGATGCAAGGTCTGCGCTTGATGCGGCAAAGCAGCCTGCGTAACCAGATCCAGGCCCAACTGCTGCTTAGCGCTATCCAACGCTTCCACCATGCGTGCAGCAGCCCGGCCTGTCGGTGCGGCGAGTACAACGCGGCAGTCCGGCTCCAATTGCAACAGTGCAGCCAGCACCTTGGCCACCGTGGTGGTTTTACCAGTGCCGGGGCCACCCGAAATCAAGGCAATCCGGTTCAACAACGCAGTTGCCGCCGCCAGACGTTGGCCATCGTCAGCCGCGGTACCGGCAAACAGCGGCGTCAGCACCTTACGAGCAGCCGCCGGATCGAGCCCGGTTTGGCCCGCACGCTGGCGCAGCAAATCCGCCAAGCCTTGCTCATCTGCCCATAGCCTGGCCAGATAGAGATTGTTGCCATCCAGCACCAAAGGCGCAAAACCTGTGGGTCCTGTTACAAAGCCGCTGGCTTTCAATGCAACACGCCAAGTTAGCCAATCCGGCAGAACTTCGCCATTCCAATGCCGCCCCGCCTCGGCAGGCAGATCGACACAGACATGTCCTTCAGCCGCCCGACTGGCAACCAGGCCCGCACCAAGCAAAGCCGCTTTGTTAGCTGCAGGAAAATGTACTGCCAGCCATTCAACAATTTCAGCTGCAAACGGGGCTAAGGTAGTGGTGTTCATCGTGGCGCCCCGCACAACAAGGTTTCCAGCGCGTGGATCAAACCGAGCGTAGGCCGGTAGCGCCAAACACCGCCATTTGGCATGCCACGCAAGAACAGATAGAGCGCACCACCAAAGTCTCGGTCGTAGTCGTACCCGGGCTTACGCCAACACAGGTAGCGATGCAAGGCCACGCAATAGATCAGTGCTTGCAGATAATAGTGTTCCTCTGCCATCGCCGTTTCCAGTTCGGCCGGGCCATAGCCCAGCAAGCGATTGGACTTCCAATCCAGCACATAATGGCGACCGTCCAGCTCGCAGGCGAGGTCGATAAAACCCTTGAGATAACCAGCACCGACTTCTGCACTTAAGCCCGCTGCAGCCTGGGCAAAAACAGGTGGCATGCCATGCACCGGGTCGGCCAACACAGCTGCCAATGCAGCCCAGGCAAATGGCTGCAAGCGGTAGGTAAATTCAAGCTCAACCAGACACTGTTGAGGTGGCAATCCATACAGGCTGCGGCCTTGCTCTGTAACCGGTGCGGCCATTGTCGCTTCAACCAGATCCGCCGCCATCCCCGTCCAGTCGGCATCAAAGCCATGGGCCAGCAGATGCTTGTGTGCCAGCGCTTCCAGTTTGGTACGGTCGCGACTACGGAAGTCCCAATGCTCAAACAAGGTATGCAGGCAAATCCCGGCACGTGGGCCGGCAGGGAAAGTATCGAACAGACCTGCCTTATCAGGGTCTGGCAACCAAGGATCACGAGGGTTGGCATCGTAATCTGGCGATTCGGCATGCACGCCGGCAGTCAAGGCAGAAAAGCTGCTCATCCGCCACTGCCAGCTTAAACGGCGTGTAAGCTTTGCCAGATGGGCATCGCCATGGGTAGGCGGAGATTGCATGTGCTCGGTTGCCACATCTGGCAACCTGTCAGTCCACCCCATGATCGAAGCGCTGCCTGCCTTGGCGATGAGCGCATCGACCTCCTGCTTCAGCGTATTCGCATTACGGTCCCGCTCTGCACCACCTGCAAGCAACCAACCCAATGCCGAGCTGGGCAAGTCGCTTACCTCCCCCCAGGCGATAAAGCAGGCACTCTTTGGTCGTGTCAACGCCACATACAAAAGCCGCAATTTCTCCGCCAGCTTTTCTTGCTTGGCTGCTGCACGGCGCGCTTCGAAACGTTCGGACCCGAAGTCGAGCACATTGCCGTCGCCCTCGTGGCAAAGCGCCAATGTCTCACCTTGCTTGAACAGCGCGCCTTCCCAAAGAAACGGGCAAAAGACCACCGGGTATTCCAAACCCTTGGATGCATGGATAGTCACCAGTCGCACCCGGCTCGCATCGCTTTCCAAACGCATCAGTCGGCCTTCGTTCTCTCCGCTCGAATCCGCCAAGGTATTCCGGTACCACGCCAATAGCGGCGCAAGTCCCGGTCGTTCACGCCGCGCAAGCTCTATCAATTCGAACAGGTGCAGCAGATTGGTAAGGCGGCGCTCGCCATCACGCCATGCCGCGATACGCTCGGCACAACCACTCTCGATCAGCCAAGCGTTCAAGGCCGCCATCGCGCCACGGCTATGTAGCAGCTGCTGCCAACGCCGGAAATCAGCCAAGGTGGCTTCCCACGCCGCTTCATCATGCAAACGGGCATACAAGTCGGCGGCCTCAAGCCCCATGCTGACAGTCGCCATCGCCGCCCGCACTGCACGCTCGGAAGGTTCGATCAAGGCGGAAAGCAGCTGGAGCAAATCCCTCGCTTCATCGGTATCAAATACACTTTCCTGGCTGAGACGCACACTGGGCACACCCCGCTCGCTCAAGGCCAGCTGCATGGCCTCCAGTTCAGCATGCGCGCCAGCAAGCACGGCAATGTCGCCCCCGGTCAGCGGTTCCTCACCAAGCTTTGCCACGCCAGAAGCCAGCAACGCTGCGATACGATCGGCACATCGGGCCGCAGCCAAACTACGCGCTTCGCCTTTGCCCAGCGCCTCGTCCCCCAACCATTCCCACGCCATGGCGGGCTGTAGCTGCCCGGTTATGGTCAGAATCGGTTTGTCGTCTTCGGCTGCCACCACGGGGTAATCAAGGTCCTCTAACAGGAAGGGTGTTGCCGACTGGCTGAATACCTGGCCTACCGCATCGACCAAGGCCGGCGTACTACGCCGGTTGATGGAAAGGCTGTAACGGCGGTTCAAATCCACCTTGGCGCGAGCAGCCAGATACGCATGCAATTCAGCACCCCGGAATGCGTAAATAGCCTGCTTGGGGTCACCCACCAGGAAAACGCTGGCTTGATTTGACGTACTGTTAAAGAGGCGGTCGAAAATCCGGAATTGCAGCGGGTCAGTATCCTGGAATTCGTCGATCAGCGCTGCGTGGTAACGGTCTTGCAGCGCGGCAATCAGCTGTGCACTGTTCGGGCCATCCAGCGCCTGCGCAAGTTCCACCAGCAAGTCGTGAAAACTCATCACGCCCAACGCAAGCTTTCGCTCCGCCACGCGTTCAGCCAGCTCGCCGATCAAACGGGCATGCGTAGCAGCCAGCCGCAACGCATAGGCCTGCTGCAACTGCATTGCAGTGCTGATAAAGGGCTCGAACAGGTTAAATACTGCCGGTACTTCCGCCGCGGTTTTCAAACCATTCGCCAGTTCACGTGCATAGAGGCGACGTACTTTGCTCTCGGCCTGGCCTGGAGATTTCTCGTCTTCAACCACGTTTGGCAAACCGTTGCCAGCCAACCATTGCCGCCAAAGCGCTATCGAACCCGCCAACCAATCCTTACGATGCGAGCCATTAAATTCGCCTGCTTCCGAACGAGTCGCCAGCCACTGCAAAGCTACGTCTCCATCCTGCACCCATGCATCACGCAATACCACTGCAGCCTCTTGAAACCGCATTTCACAAGCAGCGGCATCGACACCTATAGGCAGCGCAATACGCAAATCACTGTGGCTAAGGTAGGCACGCAGCAGCTTCAGCCAGTTTTCGGGTGACGCCTTGTTAGCAATCAACCAACCAAGCCAAGCCGGGCTCGCCGCAGCAACTTCTGCCTTCCAGGCTGCATCAGCGGCCGACTGCAACAGATCAGCCTCATCAGCCAGGAACTCGCGCTCCAGCTCCAAGCCCGCCAACAGTGCATTCTCACCCAACGCACGCTGGCAAAAGCTATGGATGGTGAACACCGCCGCGGCATCGAACCCCGATACCGCAGTACGCAAACGCTTGGCAGCATCCAGCCGGGCGTCCTCAGTAGTGGCGGCAAGCAATGCAGCGCAAAAATCATCTACCGGCTGGTTACGCTCGAAGCTGTCGGCCAGTTGGCCCAGGCGGGCACGAATCCGGCCACGCAATTCAGCAGTGGCGGCCTTGGTGTAGGTCACCACCAGTATCTGCTCTGGGCTCAGCGCTTTCTCCAGCACCAGGCGGGCATACAAAGCGGCGATCGTCCAGGTCTTACCAGTACCGGCACTCGCCTCAATAAGGTTCAGGCCATCCAGTGGGGCACCCAGGGCTGAAAAGACGGCACTCATGCCAGCTTCCCCCGGGTCTCGTGCGTCAACAGTGGCAGTAACAACTGTTCGGCCATGGCGGTGAAATCGTCATCAAACGGTGCCTGGCCGCGCCACAGCGCACGTACGCTGTCGAAGTCCCTCTCTCCGGTCTGAAGTGCAGACCCGTCCCATACCTTACGGGCATTGACCATGGCACGCTCCGGGCCGCCATCGCGCTTTGCGACCAAGCCCTCGGCATAGGCAAAGCTGCTGCGCGGCAACCATGGTAATGGGCGTTGATGGGCTGTGCGATACGCAGCCAACCAGTCGGCCAGCAACGCATGGGCATCGATAGGCGTGGCATAGTCCGCACGTTCACTCAGGCCCACCATCCGGCTCTGCATGGCGACACCCGCAGGTTGGCAAACGCACAGCACCAGATGTTGCAACCATGCGCGTACCCGATCCGCTTCGCGTAACTTGCCTGCCTGACGCAAACCCAGGCCGGTACTGTCCAGGCCACGCAAGAGACCATGCAAACGTAAGCCATCGATTTCAATTTCAACCGGATAATCACCTTGGCCGAACTGCCGCCACAGCGACAATGCCGGGCCAAACTTCTCCGCCGCACGTTCCGCCCAGATTTCGCCAGCCAATCCTTCTGGCAATAAAGCTGCGCCATGCCCCAGCAACGCAAGGTTATCGGCCACATCCCCATCATTGCCGGCCAGTTGCAGCAAAGTGCGTTCTGCCGAACCATCCAAGGCAAAAGGTTCACGGCTTGCCAACGCCGCTTCGCTGCGCTCGAAACGCACACCAATCCGACGCAGAAACCAAGCGCTAGCATCGCTGGCAAAAGCCAGTAAATCGGCCAGGGCAACTTCTTTAAGGTGTTCAGACGGCAGGTTGGCTGTTGCCAAGTTGGGTGGATAACCACTGCCATGGCCAGCCAGCCGGGCCACACTGGCCCAACGTGGGTCGAATGCCGGCAGACTGGCATCCTCGGCAAACTGCTGAGGCGAGAACGGCTGCAACGCGTGAGTATGCACTATCCGCCGCGAGGCAGGCTGGCCCGCGGCATCCTGCCAACCGCTATCAATCGCGTCGAGCAAGTCGGCAATCACCGTCGAGGGTGGCAGCGCAACATCGCTTCGCACATCGCGGCCGGTATAGAACAAAAGCAGGCTCTCGCCCGCCGCCAGTACGGTTTCCAGGAACAGCCAGCGCTCATCCAAGGCCCTGGCCCGGTCTCCGCGGCGTGGGTGACGGGCGATCAGATCAAATCCATCGGGCTGGCTGTCGCGTGGAAAGTGGCCATCATCGAGCCCCAGCACAGCCACCACCCGGAAAGGCAGGTTACGCATAGGCATCAGCTGTGCGAAGGTAACACCACCTGTCAAGAAGCCCCCGGCGCTGGAACCAGCCTGCAATGCGCTGTTCAACCATTCCAGTACCGTTACCCGGCCAACTGCTGCATCCACACCACTACGTTCGGCCAACTCGCTCAGTTCCACCAATGCGGCACGTAGTGTATCGAGCGCGGGCAGATCCTCTTCGCTTTCCACAAACCACCGCCCAAGCCAATCTGCAAGCAGTTGCGACCACTCCACCAATGCCCGTGGCTGGATCAACGCATCCTGCCAACTTGCCAGGGTACGGATGAATCGACTCATTCCTGCTACTTGCGTCGCAAACCGTAAGTCCAGGTCCGCCACCGGCACCAAACCGGCGAACAAGGGGAGTGTTGATTCGGCAGCGCCCACCCCAACATCGCAAGACATGGCTACCCCGAGCAACAAACGACCTATCCCCGCCTGCCAACTGAAAGCATCACCATCGCGGCCACGTCGGATACCCGCGTCTGCAATCCAACCGCGCAGCAAAGGAAGGTCGTCCACCTCAAGGCCAAAACCGGCAGCTAGCGCTGGCATTTCCAGCAACGCGACCAGCCGGTCAGCTTCCCAATCGGTATCAGGCAAGCGCAGTAACTCCAGCCACCCCGCCAGCAACGGTGAAGCAGCCAGTCCCCCTTTGTCAGCCACGGCATATGGCAGCGTTGGTTCCCCCTGTCCGAACACCGCGTCGATATAGGGTGAATAGCTGTCGATATCAGGGCAAAGCACCACAATGTCAGCCGGCTGCAGGCTGGGGTTTGCCTGCAATCGCGCCAACAGCGCATCCTTGAGCGTCTCCACCTGGCGCAGCGGGCTATGACAGGCATGCACAGCAAGGCTCTGGTCCTGGTTATCCAATATCAACGCAGACCGCGTTTGCAGGGTGAGCACATCGTATTGCAACTGTTTGAGCAGACTTGCGGATGGCGGTGTCTCGTCGAATAGATTGGTCAGTGCGTCCACACCCGCCAATTCGTCGAAAAACACCCGCCCCTGCGCACCCCAGGCGGCCAGCAGCCGTTCCCCTACACCATGCGCATCGCCACGGCTACTGATATCGCCCCACGGTGCGCTACTGGGGTTAAGGGCGAACAAGCCCACATCAATACGCACAGCCAGGGCCTGCAATACCTGCAGCAACAAAGGGGGGAGGCTGGTACTACCAAACAACACAATGCGTTCAGGTAAATTCAGGGGTGCCGGGTCATGCAGGCGGTTGATCAACGATTGCATCAGGTCCGCACGGTGGGCGCTGCTACGATCTAGCGCCAGCTTACGCCACAGATCCATCTGCCATACTTCATCCGGACCCAGGCCCAGACTGTGGCCTGCCTCCCAGCTTTGCAGCCAGTCGGGCCGATAAACCAGATACTGGTCGAATACATCGGCAATGCGGGTAGCCAGTCGCCAACGCCTGCGTTCGGCCAGATAGGCATGCCGCTCGTTCTCTACAACAGCCACATCCTGCAATGCATGGGGGTAACGCACCGACAAATAACCCGCCAACCCGGCCGGCGGGTCCGCCAGCAAAGCATGTAAACGCCAAGCCAGCGCATCGCTGCCGAACGGGCCACTGCGTGGCTGTGGACCTAGCACGGTCTCGATCAACTGCCACAGGAAACCAGCCGGCAATGGAAAATCCACATTGGCGCAGACGCCGAATTGTTCGGCAATCTTCAGACTCAACCAACGTCCCATGCCGCGAGCCTGGACGATAATCGTCTCGCGGGCGTAAACATCAGCCGGCGGTATCGACAACACACCCTGCAACAGACTGGCCAGGGTATCGAGACGGTTGGATTGATAGAGGTGAAGCACGGGGCTCGGAAAAGCTGGGGGAATGCTGGCGATGATACCTGCGACCCGTACCTGTCCCGACAAGTTTTATAGCGACGATGGGGTTAGAGAAATACCAATTGACGCAAACCCGCGAGATGCGGGGCACACACTCTTCATGTCGCAACAGGCAGCAGATCCAGCTCACACCCAGCTTGAGGACTTAACGCAACATATCGCTCAAATAATGGACATGTTGCAAGAAACCTTGGCTGGCTATAGCTGACTCAGCTTTGCAGGGTGCAGCAGTGCAAACCTTGCGTTAAGTTCAAGTAGAATCGGTGTTTTATATCGTCCCGAAGCCTGTTCCTGGTTGTAAAAAACCCAGCGGACGGTAGACCCATTTAGCGAGCGCTTGTCACGATGCTGACCTTCCAGCAAATCATTCTTACACTGCAGAAATACTGGGGCGACTACGGTTGTGTGCTCTTGCAACCTTACGACTGTGAAGTCGGCGCCGGTACTTTTCATACCGCCACCTTCCTGCGCGCCTTGGGCCCGGAACCCTGGAATGCCGCCTATGTTCAGCCTTCGCGCCGGCCCAAGGATGGCCGCTATGGCGAGAACCCCAACCGCCTGTTCCAGCACCACCAGTTCCAGGTTGCGCTCAAGCCCAGCCCGGACAATATCCAGGATCTTTACCTCGGTTCGCTGAAAGCCCTGGGGCTGGACCCCACCGTGCACGATATCCGCTTCGTGGAAGACGACTGGGAAAGCCCCACACTTGGCGCATGGGGCTTAGGCTGGGAGGTGTGGCTTAATGGCATGGAAGTGACGCAGTTCACCTACTTCCAACAAGTGGGCGGCCTGGACTGCAAACCTGTGCTCGGCGAGATCACCTACGGCCTGGAACGGCTGGCTATGTATCTGCAGAATACAGAAAACGTCTACGACCTGATCTGGACCCACCTGCCCGACGGCACCCCCGTTACCTACGGCAATGTGTTTTACCAGAACGAAGTCGAGCAATCGAAGTATGCTTTCGAGCATTCCAACGTCGAGCTTTTGTTCAAGCAGTTCAACGACTATGAGAGCGAAGCCAAGCGGCTTCTGGAAGCGCAAGTGCCGCTGGCAGGCTATGAAATGATTATGAAGGCGAGCCATACCTTCAATCTGCTTGATGCACGCGGCGCCATCTCGGTAACCGAGCGGGCAGCCTATATTGGCCGTATCCGTACCCTGTCGCGCGGTGTTGCCCAGGCCTATTACGATGCCCGCGCCGCATTGGGTTTCCCTATGCTGAAAAAGGACTAGGTTGCCATGAAGACTGCTGCTGCAATGCTCCTGACCCTCGGTCTCGCCGCATGTGGCGGCAGTTACATGAATACCAAGAATGCCGAGCCGCCTATCCCTATTCCCGATAAGGACGAAGCAGATTGGCGGTTGTATGGCCAGTTGCCGGATTTCGACACCAAGGTTGATTTCAACAGTATCGAAACCGACGATGCCGATGGTTACAACGACCCGCTTGTGTATGTGTGGGTGCTGCGCGAATTCAAGTCGGACCAAACGCCAGACTTCAAGGACGAGGACGACTACCGCAAGGAATATTCCCGCTTTGCGATCAACTGCACCAAGGCCGAAATGGCAGGTGTTGCGGTGGAACGGCACGACAAAGATGACGACGAGACCAGTCGCCGCGACGTACCGGGCTTTCAGTGGACCTTTGAACCCACTGGTAGCGACAACTACAAAGCCGACTTTGTGCGCCAGGTCTGCGGACTGGCCAAGCAGAAGGAAGAAGCCGCTGAGAGCAAAAAGGGATAGGCACAGCGAACGCCACGCTGTGCAAAATACAACGGCTCAAACCCGAGTCTGGATCAACCCATTAAGGCGCCGGCTGGCAGCCTTGCAGTGAAAAAGAAGTTTATGAGTCAAACGCTATTGATCGAAATGTTCACCGAAGAACTGCCACCCAAGGCCCTGCCACGTTTGGCCGCCTCGTTTGCCGACACCATCGGCAGTGAATTGAAGAAACTGGGTTTTGCTACCGCAGAAGCAGCCGTGGTCAACTATGCCAGCCCACGCCGCCTGGCTGTTACGATCGCCAATGTCGCCGCTATGCAGCCAGACCGCCTGGTCGAGAAAAAAGGCCCGGCTGTTGCGGCGGGTTACAAAGACGGCCAACCCAGCCCTGCGTTGTTGGGTTTTGCTCGCTCTGTCGGCCTGGGGGCAGACGAGCTCAACAAGCTTGAAAAAGCCAGCGATGGCAAACAGGACGTATTCATCTACCGTGCTGAAAAGAAGGGTGAGCCACTGTCCGCCCATTTGGCTGGCATCGTTGCTGAAGCACTGAAAAAGCTGCCCGCCCCCAAACTGATGCGCTGGGGCAACCGCGACAGCCAGTTCATCCGCCCGGTACATGGCCTTGTGATGTTGCACGGCAGCGATATCGTAGCTGGTGAAGTACTCGGGTTCCAATCCAGCCGTGTAACTGGTGGACATCGCTTCCTGTCGCAAGGGCCGGTTGAAATCGCCAATGCCGATGCTTATGCCGATACCCTGCGCGAAAAAGGCAAGGTGGTGGCTAGCTTTGAAGCACGCCGCGCCACCATCAAGCAAAAACTCGACGAGATGGCTGCCAAGCGTGGCTGCAGCTATGCAGGTGGCGATGCCTTGATCGACGAAGTGACAGCGTTGGTTGAATGGCCTGTTGCCCTGGAAGGCAGCTTCGAGGAGGACTTCCTCAAGGTGCCGCAGGAGTGCCTGATCCTGACCATGCAGCAGAACCAGAAGTATTTCCCGTTGCTGGATGCACAAGGCAAGCTGACCCACCGCTACCTGATCATCTCCAATCTCGAAACCGCCGATCCAAGTCACATCATCCACGGGAATGGCCGGGTATTGCGTGCACGGTTGTCCGACGCCAAGTTCTTCTACGAGCAGGACCAGAAACACCGCCTGGACAGCCGAGTGGCCCGCTTGGCGAACGTTGTCTACCACAACAAGATCGGCAGTCAGCTCGAACGTGTAACGCGTCTGGAAGCCATCGCCGCCAACATCGCCAAAACCCTTGGTGCCGATGCAGCCCTGGCCGCGCGTGCAGCCCACCTTGCCAAGGCGGACCTCTTGACCGATATGGTTGGCGAGTTCCCCGAGCTGCAAGGCATCATGGGTACCTACTACGCCCGTCTGGATGGCGAGAATCCAACGGTTGCAGCTGCCGTCGAAGGCCATTACCACCCGCGCTTCGCTGGCGACAGCCTGCCTGAAGGCCCGATTGCCCAAGCAGTGTCGCTTGCCGACAAGCTCGAAACCCTGGTCGGTATCTGGGGGATTGGTTTGATCCCGACTGGCGACAAAGACCCATACGCTCTGCGCCGTGCAGCGCTGGGTGTATTGCGTATGCTTGTGGAAGCACGCCTGCCGCTGGACCTGAAGGAACTACTGGCGCAAACCGCCGCAACCTTCCCGACAGGCGTGGTGGCCGCAGATACAGTGAATGGCGTATTCGGCTTTATGCTGGAACGCCTGAAGAACCTGCTGGCTGCCGACTTCCCGGCTGCCGACATCGAGGCTGTGCTATTCGATGCGCCAAGCCGCTTTGATGAACTGAACCTGCGCCTTTCAGCCGTCGCCGAGTTCAAGGCATTACCCGAAGCCGCCGCTTTAGCCGCCGCTAACAAGCGCATACGCAACATCCTGAAGAAGAACGTCGCCGAAGGTACCCAATTACCCGCTATCAGCGCTAACCTGTTGGTGGAAGCAGCCGAACGCGATCTGCATGGCGCACTCACCGCATTGCAAACACCAGTCAAAGCCGCGCTGGCTGCGCATGATTACACCAGTGCGCTCAAACAGCTGGCTGGCCTGCGTGCACCGGTCGATGCCTTCTTCGACAGCGTGATGGTGATGGCTGACGATGCCGCCATACGCGGCAATCGCCTGGCTCTCCTGGCGACATTGAGTGAGTTGATGAACCAGGTGGCGGATATCTCGCTGCTAGCCGACTGACCCTTGGTGCAGCATGCTGGCCAGGGCCTTGCGCCCAACGCCGTATGCCTCACTAATAACCATCCACACTGCCATGAAACTCGTCATCCTCGATCGCGACGGCGTTATCAACCAGGATCGCGACGATTTTGTGAAATCACCTGCCGAATGGGTGCCTATCAACGGCAGTCTGGAAGCCATTGCACTGCTCAACCATGTGGGTTGGCGGGTGGTGATCGCCACCAACCAATCCGGCATCGGGCGGGGGCTCTTCGGCATGGCGGAACTCAATGCCATGCACGAGAAGCTGCACCGTATGCTGGCCAGTGTGGGTGGAAGAGTGGACGCCATTTTCTTCTGTCCACATACGGCAGACATGGAATGCAACTGCCGCAAGCCCAAGCCCGGCATGTACCGTGACATCGCACAACGCTTCGATGTGCGCCTGGAAAAAGCCGTTGTGGTGGGCGACAGCCTGCGTGACCTGGAAGCGGCCGAAGCAGTGGGCGCACAACCGATTCTGGTGCGTACCGGCAAAGGTGAGAAAACCCTGGCAACAGGCGGTCTGCCACCCGACACAAAGGTGTTCTACGACCTGATGGAAGCGGTGCTCGACCTCATCGACCAAGAGGAATCGTGATGCTGTGGTTACGCTCGGCACTGTATATGGCAGGATGGGCGTTAAACACGGTGTTGTGCGCCATCGGCTGCATGTTGGCCCTGCCCCTGCCCTATTCGGTGCGTTACCGGGTGATCAGCTACTGGTGTTGGTTCGCCATCTGGTGGCTGGAAGTCACTTGTGGGCTGAAGGGCCGGGTGATCGGGCAAGAGAACTTGCCGGCAAACGCCGCAGTGGTGATGAGCAAGCACCAGTCCGCCTTCGAGACCATGGCCTTGCAAACGCTGCTGCCTCTGACTGTGTGGGTGGTGAAGCGTGAACTCTTGTGGATTCCATTTTTTGGCTGGGGCATGTGGAGCCTGCGGCCGATTGCACTGGACCGTTCCCACCCGCACGAAGCCAGCCGTCAATTGGTACGGCAAGGTAAGGAAAGGCTGGCAAAAGGCGCATGGATTGTCGTGTTTCCAGAAGGCACCCGCGTGCAGGCAGGACAACGTGGGCATTACAAATATGGTGGCGCACGGGTCGCATGCAAGGCCGGTGTGCCAGTAGTGCCGGTAGCGGTTAATGCCGGCGAGTTCTGGCCGCGCAACAGTTTCTTGAAGTATCCCGGTGAAATCACCATCTCCATCGGGCCACCCATCTCCACGATCGGCAAGCATTCCGATCAGGTCGGCCGTGAGGTGGAAACCTGGATCGAGACCGAGATGGAACGCATCAGCGGGGTAGGCCCTTGCTGGCCCACCACCCGTAAATCAACAGATACACATGGCAATGCCCTCGCAGGCTGAAGACCGCCGTTCATTCACATTGGCAGGCCGTGCCGTCAGCGTACAGCTCAAACGCTCGGCCCGCCGTAGCGTGGGCTTGCAAATCAGCCAACACGGCTTGGTGGTTACCGTTCCCAATCGTTTCCCGCTTACCGAGCTGGATGGCATCCTGCATAAGAAAGCAGGCTGGATACTCAGCCGTCTTGATGCCATTGCCGAACGCCAACCAGCACCACCGCTGACATCAGGCAGCGAGATCGATTGGCTGGGTGAAACGCGCAGTCTGGCATTGGGGTTCAAGCGCGCAAGTGTCGAAGCAGACACGCTGTGCCTGAATGCCAATAGTGACGACGCAATTCCACTGGCGCTGGAAAAGCTCATGCGGCGCGAGGCACGCAGTTTTCTGGCAGAACGTCTGGCATTGTGGGCCGGCCGGTTAGGCCTGCAATACAGCGGGTTCAAGCTATCCAGCGCCGGAACCCGCTGGGGCAGCTGTACTGCATACGGCGTGATCCGATTGAATTGGCGGCTGATGCAGGCACCGCTCGGGGTGCTCGACTATGTCGTCATCCATGAGCTATGCCATCTGGTCGAACTGAATCACTCTCCAAGGTTTTGGGATCTGGTCGCCAGTGCCTGCCCAGATTGGAAACAGAAGCGTGAATGGTTGAAACACCATGGCAGCCGGTATTTCGCCTGGTGATGTTGTGTTCCCACTCGTGATTTCAAATCACCGCAGTAGCAGACAACAAATACCCTTTGTTGCAGTCGAACAACGCAAATCCGACATCGCATGCAAGATATGGGAGTATGGGTAGATACATTGGTTCGGCTTTGGAATACTGCAATTCGATGCTGCACCGGGCCATTCACTCATTACCGTGCCGGCTTCGCCTTCTGCTCGCATAGGGCCTGTCATCCACAGGTTGGCGATTAGTCGGTAGACCGCACCGGGTAACCACTCCCAGTAGCATTGCTTTCCGTATCTTCCCCCCACAAGGTGGTCGGTCCGGATACGGTCTCCCATAAGGCGGCCGTAGCCCTCCCCCATGCATTACATCCTTCCCCTGCTAATTCTTCTGGCTCTACCCGCACCACTCCCTTGCTTTCTGTTTTGTTTTTGCAGGTTCCAAAGAAAAACAGCCTCCGGGCTGGAAGCTGTTTTCAACACCGTATAGCTGACGCGCAGCAGATCTCTTCACAGGTCAGGCGAGTCGCCAGGCAACCGCCTCCCCCGCCCGCAGCGGCACCAATGTATCCGACCCTACATAGGGCAGTTCCATTGCCACTCGTGTCTCTTCCTTCACCAAGGTGATCGTGTCGTCATTGGCAGGTAGACCATAGAACATTGGCCCGAAGCGGCTGGCGAAGCCTTCCAGTTTGTCCAGCGCCCCTAATGTATCGAAGGCTTCCGCATAGAGTTCAATACCATTGTTGGCGGTGTACATACCGGCGCAACCACAGGCTGCTTCTTTGGTCGATTTGCCATGCGGAGCACTGTCTGTACCCAGAAAGAACTTCGGGCTGCCGCTTGCCACCATGTCCATCAACGCTTCGCGGTGGATTTCACGCTTAAGCACAGGTAAGCAATAGTGGTGAGGACGTATGCCCCCTTGGAACAAGGCATTGCGGTTCATCAACAGGTGGTGGGCCGTAATCGTGGCTGCCACGTTATTACCGGCGCTCCAGACAAAATTGGCTGCCTGCTTGGTGGTGATATGTTCAAACACCACCCTCAAGGTCGGCAGCTTCTCAAGCAAGGGCTTCATCACGCGGTCAATAAACACCGCTTCGCGGTCGAACACATCCACGGCGGGGTCGGTGACTTCGCCATGTACCAGCAAAGGCACACCCAACTCGGCCATCGCAGCCAACGTCGGCATGGCTTTGTTGATATCTGTCAGGCCAGCGTCCGAGTTGGTCGTGGCCCCAGCCGGGTAGAGCTTGACGGCCTTCACAAACCCGCTTTCCTTGATCTTGGCGATCTCCTCGGGTGGCGTCACGTCGGTAAGGTACAACGTCATCAAGGGTTCAAACTTCATATTGGCAGGCACAGCCGCCAGAATGCGCTCGCGATACGCAGCGGCTTCTTCCACCGTACGTACCGGTGGCTTGAGGTTAGGCATGACAATCGCGCGGCCGAAACGGCGGGCGGTATCGGGCAATACGGCTTTCAGTGCTTCGCCATCTCGCAGGTGCAGATGCCAGTCATCGGGGCGGATCAAAGTAAGTTGCGTCATGGAATGGTCCGGGGAAGCGGCAAAAAGGTTAGCGGCGGGTCAGCCAGAACAGGAATTTGCCATCCTGCTGTTCCTGGTGGCTCAAGGTGTGGCCGGTCTGGCGGCAGAATGCCTCGAAATCACTCGGGGTACCTGGGTCAGTGCAAATCAGCTGCAGTACCGTGCCGCTGGGCAAATCAGCCAGGGCTTTCTTGGCGCGCAGGATAGGCAGAGGGCAGTTCAACCCGGACAGATCAACAGTCAGATTGGATTCGGGGGCGCTCATGGCAGGCTCGCAAAATGAAATTTTTGCTATTTTACCCGTCGTAAGACCTGCCGCGTGTTCATGCTGCAACGTCTGGCCCCACAGCCAGGTGGCCGAGCCCGCAAGCCAGCCGTATCATACGGGTTCAGCATTTTCAAGGATATTGTCCGTGACCGAACGCAGTGAACTCTATCCCGCCATCGAGCCCAATCGCAGCGGTATGCTGCCGATCGATGCCACCCATACCCTTTATTGGGAAGAATCAGGCAACCCCAATGGGGTACCGGTGTTGTTCCTGCATGGCGGCCCGGGCTCTGGTGCAAGCCCCAAACACAGACAGTTCTTCGACCCTGCCTTTTACCGCATCGTGATTTTCGATCAACGTGGTGCAGGCCGCTCCACGCCAGTGGGCGAATTACGCGACAACACCACCCAGCACCTGATCTCTGATATCGAATACCTGCGTGAATTGCTTGATGTGGAAAAGTGGCTGGTATTTGGCGGCTCGTGGGGGTCTACCCTCGCACTGGCGTATGGCGAAGCCCACCCGGACCGTTGCCTAGGCTTTGTACTGCGCGGCATCTTCCTTTGCCGTCAATGGGAAATCGACTGGTTCATGCGTGGCATGCGTCAATTCTTCCCCGAGGCTTGGCAACGATTTGCCGGCTTTTTGCCTGAAAGCGAGCACAACAATCTGCTAAGCAGCTACCACAAATACCTGAACAACCCGGACCCAGCCGTACATATGCCCGCAGCCAAGGTCTGGAGCGTTTACGAAGGTGAATGTGCAACGCTGCACCCGGACCCTGCCGTACTGGCCAATTACGGAGCTGACGGCGTAGCGCTGGGCGTTGGGCGGATAGAAGCACACTACTTCGTCAACCATATCTTCCTGCCGGAAAACGACTTGCTGGCCCAGGTCGGCAAAATCAGCCATCTGCCCATGATCACCATCCAGGGCCGCTATGACGTGCTGTGCCCACCGGTATCGGCATGGGAGCTACACCAGGCATGGCCGGGTTCGACACTGGAATTCGTGCAGGATGCAGGCCACTCGGCTTGGGAACCGGGTATTACCCGAGGTCTGGTGAGGGCGTGTGAGCGGATGAAGAAAATCCTCACTTAGGAACCTGTTGCGATCTTACTGCGCAGCCTTGGTCAGGGCTTATGTGCTGCCCGAAAGCCCACGCAAGGGGGAACGCCCAAATAGAAAAAGCCCGAATTAACCGGGCTTTTTCTACATCCTTGATAACGGAGTTCAAGTACCGCCAGTATCCAGCTGTTTCTGAACATAAGGCGCGGCAGGTCCCTTTGGCGCCAACGCCAAGTAGGTGCGGTAGGCTTTATTCGCCTTTTCCCGATCACCCGATTTCGCGTAGGCGTCGCCAAGGTTTAAATACGCTATGGCACGCGAAGGGTCGGCTTTGATCGTGTTTTCAAACCAGCGTGCGGCCTCAACATATTTCTCTTGCCGGTAATAGACGAAACCCAGGTTATTCGCAGCCAGGGCAAAGTCAGGCCGTAGCTTCAGCGCCTCGGTAAACTGCTGCTCTGCTTCTGCGTAATGCTTTTCCTTGTAGAGCTGTAAGCCTCTATCGTTAGCACGCTGAGCAAGTTGCCGGGTGGAACTGCTTACCAGTGGGGGTGGCGCCAGCGTGCGCTCCTTACCTTGCAAGTCCTTGACTGTGACAGCCGCAACCGCCAGTGCTTTCCCTGCCTCGACAGGTGGTGTAGTCGGGCGAGTGGCATCGAGCTTCTGGTTGAGGGCAATCGCATCGCCACCCAGCTGGCTGGTGCCTGCGCTGAGGAATTCCGTATCGGCAGGCAATTCAAAGACGAAGTCCCCACCTTCCGACCCGGGCAAACTGCCAAAAGCTGGCGTCTGCGCGGAAACCCCGGCAACAGCAGGCGCCACATAGGCCGCCAGTTCCGTCGCAGTGATCAATCCATCGCCATTCAAATCGCTCTTACCATTCAGGCCCTGCAGCAAAGTCCAGGTGAAGATCGAATGCCCGCCCGGGCCGCCATCCGCCACCAGCTGATCAGCACCGCCGGCCGTCAACATCTGCCGCCCCAGACGCTTGGCATTCTCACGCAGGAAGCTGTTGCTGGCACCTCGCGTCAACCCCAAACCGCTGTAGCAGGCATCCATCACGAAAAATACATGCTTGGCAGCCAGACTCTCGGCAATGTTCTGAATCTCCGTCATCGGGATAGCGTCGGTTGCCGTTCCTTCCGGGTCTGCATCGACGGGGATGATGTAGCCGATATCCCGCCCTGAACTGAGCTTACGGGTGGCACCGTGCCCTGCGAAGAACACAAACACCCGGTCGTTCTTCTTCAGCCCGCCATGTGCCAGCTTGTCATGGAATGCCGCCAAAATGCCGTTGCGGGTTGCCTCGCCATTTTTCAGGGTCAGCACCCGCTCTGGCGCGAACCCGAACTTATCCAACAGAATCTGCCGCATGGAATCGGCATCGTTAACCGCGTATTGCAGCTTGGGCCATTTGGCGTAGTCGTTGATGCCGATAACAATCGCCCAGGAATCCGCATAACCCGTTGTGATGGTCTTGGTAGCAGCTACAGGGTCTTCACCTTTGGCGCTGTAATCACTGCCATCCCAGCCAGCAAAGCGATACCCCTCGGCGACTAGCCGGTCCAGGATCAATGGCAGGGCTTTGATGGTGCGTTCGTGAATATCGTGGAACAGGATGATACCTCTGCCCTCTTTGTCCACGCTGCGCAAAACCCGGTCAGCAATCGAACTGGGAACCGGGTCAGCCCAGTCCAATGAGTCGATATTCCACATTACCGAACGTAACTTCGCTGCAGACAGTGCCTGCATGCCCTCCTTGTTACGCGCACCGTAAGGGAAACGGAACAAGGGCTGGCGCTGTTTGTCGACCGCCTGTAACAACACGTCGGTATTGTTGATCTCCGCCTTGAGCGCATCACCGGTTTGTTTCGACAGCTGAATATGGGAGTAACTGTGGTTGCCCAAGGCATAGCCATCGGCCATCAGCTTGCGGCTGATCTTGGCATTGGGCCCTAGGCGTACATTGCCCTTCGCATCCAAGGTACCCAGATTACGGCCCACCTGGAAAAAGGTTGCGGGCACATTGTATTGCTTGAGGATGGCGACAATTTCCTCCGTGTACTGGGAATGCGGACCATCATCAAAGGTCAGCGCCACCGTTTTCGGCGCCATCTGGTAACCGAATATCTCCTTGTTGCCTTCATCGCGCGGCAATTTGGGATACGGCGTGATGACGCCAAAGTCCTTCAAGATCTGCTCGCGCTTGTAGCGGGTGTTCAACTTCGCTAAATAGTCTTCCCATTTCTCCCGCTTAAGTACAATCGCGCGGGTATCGAAACGGCTGAATATCTGGCTGATTTCCCGCTCGTACTGGCGTTCGATCTCCGCCAATGCGTCCAGGTCTTCTCCAATGCGTTTGTGCAGTTTGATTGCCTGCAGGCTACTGTCACGCGCAACACTGCGCTGCAAGCTGCGTAATAACTCGCGAAACGCCAATCTGTCGGCGTCAAACAGGTTGGGGTCCGATTCGATATAGTTGAGCAGGCTATCCATCTGTTGAAAACGTGCAGTGCCTGACGATTGGACCAAGTTGTCCAATTGGTCGCCCAGCTTTGCTTCCTGCTCCAGCTTGTCGTGAAACAGCGCTTGACCAACCGTGGTCGCAGTCTGCCGCTCAGCCTCGCTCAAATTCTGCTCATCTGCGAGCAATACAATGATCTTGCGATAGTTACCCAATACTGTCGCCAAAGCAGCCAGGTCGGCTGTCGGACCAGCTTCCGCAACGGACTTCTGGCTGGGTTGAGCATCGGTAGGGGCCGGAGAATTGCTGGATGCTTGTAATAGGCGGTAGCCGACAGCTGCACTGGCAAGAATCAAAATGACGAACAGAGCGACGTATTTTTTGGGCATGACTAAAGCGTGCTACGAGCCTGTATGAAGGTTGTTTAGCCCCAACGATACTGTGTTGACGGCAACCTAGAAATGCTCATTTAACCCATGCAAATCAATACTATGCAATTAATTTTCCTTGGCCTTCTTAGAACCTGTTCAATATCTGTCGCGAGCCGCTGTCAGCAGGGTGAAGCGCAGCGCAGAAGCCTGAATGTACTGGAGTACATGAGGACTTCGAGCAGCACATGGGCCCTGATCACAGCTGCGCAGTAAGATCGTGAACAGGTTCTTAGCGCCAATCCAGCACTAGACCACCTCCTCAACCCAAAGCATGGCCTCAAGCTGAGCAAGGTTTACCTCAGACTTGGTGACATTCGCGGCCGCAAAAAGGGCTGGGTCTTCCGCCAAGTTGCCATCCTCACACATCAGGGCAAGATTCAATAAAGGACCGAACCGGCCTTTACGTTCCAGCAGCGCCTGGTTGACATCGGCTGGCAGATTGAGCTTTTCGAGTATCTTGACCATGGGTTGGCGCAAGAGCGGCTCCAGCATCGAGAACATGCCAACGGTGAAAAGCAGGTCCAGATCAGCACGCTTGAATTGCTTCGCCCCAAGCGTCTCCATCATCCGGGCACGGACCAAGGCGGTTTCCAAGAGAATGTCCTGGTCACCCTCCTGCCGCTCATGACCGAAGAGCAGCAGTGACAACCACCGATAAAGCTGCTTGTTGCCAAGCACGATCATCGCCCTATCCAGCGTATCAACCTTGGTCACCAAGCCTGCACCGGGTGAATTCACAAAACGCAGCAGCTTGAAGCTGAGCATCGGGTCGTACTTCATGGCATTCGCCACAACCGTCGCTTCGGCATCGGCCCGTACCAGGTTCAGAACTTCAATCAGACGCAAATAGCTCGCATCCACCGCATCGGCTTCAGACAATTCCTTGCAACGCAGGTAGCTGCCCTGCAGGTATTGCACCTGCATCTGCCGGCACACTTGCAGCTCTTCGTAGAAATGGATATCACCCACCAGCACGGCCGACTCAGGCGCAGCCTGATTTACCGCCGAAATTGCCTGCGACAGACGGGTCAGGTCGTACTCGGCAACAGAAAGCTTGTGAAAATCCGCCAACGGCAATAAGCCCATCAGTTCAGGCACCAGCGGGAAACTGTCGAAGCCTAACTGAAAGCCCTGATCTTTCAAGCCTTGCAACAAACCAACATGGTCGATTGCATTCTGAAAATATTCCTCGTTGTAATGCACCATCAACACAAACCGGCCATGCGGCAGCTTTGACAGGAAAGGACTTTCAAGTGCCCAGACCGATACTTCCAACACAATTCGCTTGGTACCGAAGGCTTTGGTCGCCTCTTCCGCCAGGAAATTGCGCAATAGCACTTCGTCGTACAAGCGCAGGACCGAATTGGCCATCTTGGATTTACGCTTGAGGACGCTATCGCGCAGTCGGAAGTTGTAGCCCATGATCTGCAGATCACGATCCACAACGATCTCGCGCTGCAACATGGTTTCTGTATGCGCACCCGCCACAAAGCCCGCCTCGCCCGGCGCAGCCCCCAGGCCAACACCCACAACCGGCTTGCTGGTGACTACTGGCTTGCTAGCTACCGGTTTGGTTGCAGGGGTGGTTGGCGCATTGTTCTCGCCAAAGAGCTTCTTGATCAGCCCTGAAAACATAAAGGCCTGCCGTTTCCTGCCTGTGCTGGCTGCGATTTGGATAGCAGCATTATAGGCAGAAACAACAGGCCTTCCTGGACGGCAAAAACCGCTTAACATCTCTTCACAGTCTTACTGCGCAGCTGTGATCAGGGCTTATGTTTGCTCTGAATCCAGCTTACAACCGCTCGTGACAGACTTTGAACAAACTTCCTAACCAGTAAGCTTTTCTAAAGCTTCGCGGTACTTGGCAGCCGTCCGTTCGGCGACTTCTTTTGGCAGAGCCGGCGCCGGTGGCGTCTTGTTCCAACCCGTGGTTTCCAGCCAGTCACGCACAAACTGCTTGTCGTAGCTTGGCGGATTGCTACCTGGCTGATATTGGTCAGCTGGCCAGAACCGGCTTGAATCCGGTGTCAGGGCCTCATCCATCAGGCACAGCGTACCGTTCTCATCCAGACCAAATTCGAACTTGGTATCGGCAATGATAATACCGCGTGTCGCCGCGTATTCACTGGCAGCCATGTACAACTTGATGGCTGTGTCGCGCACCTTAGCGGCAAGCTCCGTACCAATGAGGTCCGCAGTCTGTTCGAACGAGATCGGCTCATCATGGTCGCCCACGGCGGCTTTGGTCGAAGGGGTAAAAATCGGCTCGGGCAGTTTATCCGCCTCACGCAATCCAGCGGGCAATGTCACACCGCTGACAACGCCAGAAGCCTTGTAATCCTTCCAACCGCTACCAGCCAGATAGCCACGCACCACGGCCTCAACTGGCACCGGCTTGAGCCGCTTGCACACAACAGCACGGCCTTCTACCTGCGGCCGGTCCTCTGCGCTGACCACATCTTCAGGCTGCTCACCAGTGAAATGGCTGGGCACCACATCCTTGAGCTTGTCGAACCAGAAGTTGGAAATGGCTGTGAGTATTTTACCCTTGGCAGGGATAGGCTCATTCAGGATGACATCAAAAGCAGATAGCCGATCGGTCGCGATCATCAACATGCGTTTGCCGTCGATCTCGTATAGATCGCGCACCTTACCGGAGTAGATCTTCTTCAGACTGGTCAGATTGGTAGTGGTCAGGCCGTCCATGCCATGTTTCCCTAGATATCAGGCTAAGAACTTGTTCACGATCCTACTAGGTACCGCCGTGATCAGGTGCTTAGCACTAACAGATTACAAATGTCAGGCAGAGCGCCCAACTTACATCAGATCAAAGCGTATCCTTGATGGCCTCAGCCTGCGCCAGTGCATTCTCTGCCGAGTCTGCCAACACACAGTAATGCCCCATCTTGCGGCCAGGGCGTGCTTCCTTCTTACCGTAAAGATGCAAATGCACATTCGGCGCCTGCATCAGCACACTCCAGTTCGGTTCCGCACCATCATCCTTCCAGACGTCACCCAACAGGTTCACCATGACCACCGGGGACATCAGGTCCGTCTTACCCGGGTACAAACCACACATGGCACGCACCTGTTGTTCATACTGGCTGGTCAGGCAGGCATCGATCGTGTAATGGCCAGAATTGTGTGGGCGCGGCGCAATTTCATTCAGTACCAGCTCGTCACCATCCAGCACAAAAAACTCCACGGCCAGCACACCGATATAGTCGAGCGCTTCAGCCAACTGAATTGCCATCTGCTGGGCTTTGGCCGCCACGGCTGCATCCACCTGCGCCGGGACAATGCTGACATCCAGAATGCCCTTGGCGTGGCGGTTTTCTGAAACAGGAAACACTGCCACTTCGTGCGTATTCGTCCGGGTAACGATGGCCGATACTTCGCAAACCAACGGCAACATCTTTTCCAATACACATGCCTGACCACCAAGGTCCGCATAGGCGGCACGGGCATCTGCCGCAGTCGCCACCCTCACTTGCCCCTTGCCGTCGTAACCAAGCCGGGCAGTCTTGAGAATACCGGGCAAATAAGGTCTCAGATCGTGGTTCAGGTCTTCAACCGTCTCCAGCGCCAGATAAGGGGCTGTAGCCAAGCCCGCTTTGCGAATCCAGCTCTTTTCCAGAATGCGGTCCTGAGCAATGGCGACGCAATCGCCAGAGGGGCTGACTGGAACATGCTGGGCCAACCATCGCATCGAATCGGCGTTGACGTTCTCGAATTCCGTGGTGACCGCAGCACAACTTTCTACCAAGGTCTTCAGGGCAGCCTGGTCGTTATAAGCTGCGCACAGGTGTACATCTGCAAAGTCAGCAGCAGGCGCGTTGGCATCCGGGTCAAGTACCGTAACGCGATAGCCCATGGTCTTTGCAGCGACGGTAAACATGCGGCCAAGCTGGCCACCACCTAGTATGCCCAGCATCGCGGGCGGCAATATGGGTTTGGTCGCCATGCTTACTCGACTTCTGGCAGGCTCATAGCCAACACAGTGTTCTTCTGGTCTTCGCGGAACTGGTTCAGCTTGATACGCAGATCGGGGATTTCATTGGCCAGCATCGCCACAGCGAACAAGGCGGCATTCGCAGCCCCCGCCTCACCGATCGCAAATGTCGCCACAGGAATTCCCTTAGGCATTTGCACGATCGACAGCAACGAATCCTCACCACGCAGGTATTTGCTTGGAACAGGCACACCAAGAACCGGCACAACCGTTTTGGCAGCCAGCATGCCCGGCAGATGGGCAGCACCGCCAGCACCCGCGATAATGGCCTTCAGGCCACGCGCTTCAGCGGTTTCGGCGTATTCGTAGAGTAGATCAGGTGTACGGTGGGCAGAGACGACACGCGCCTCGAATTGAATGCCAAAGGCTTTGAGCTGGCGGGCGGCATGTTGCATGACTTCCCAGTCAGAATTGCTGCCCATGACGAGGCCGACTTGGATCATCGGAAAATCCCCTGTTTCAAAAAGTGGATTCTACAGAAAATCGCATTTCTGCCAAAACCCACCAGTCTGATGGCTGGTTGCCACACAAGTTGCGGTGCTTCCCCGATGAATCAGCTTTACACATATGTATCTGCAAGATCGTGCTGCACTGCAGGTTAGCAACCATATGTACTTCCGCAGCAAGATTGGCATCGTAAAAACGGCCTGTCTCATGACAGGCCGTTTCCGGATCGCACCAATGGGGATACGTGATTCGTATCCAGGCTTGAATCAGAGGTTATAGGCTTTCTCGCCATGCGAGGTCAGATCCAGCCCTTCGCGTTCCTCATCTTCCGGTACACGTAGGCCGATGGTCAGATCAACCAGCTTATAGGCGATAACCGAAACAACCGTTGACCATACCAGTGTCGTCAGTACACCCTGGGTTTGTATCCATACTTGGCTGCCCATGGAATAACCTTCGGCGACCTTATTGGCTACATTGTCCCAGATGCCTGTACCACCCAGGGATGGGTCGGCAAACACGCCGGTCAGAATGGCGCCCAAAATTCCACCTACGCCATGGACCCCGAACACATCCAGTGCGTCGTCTGCCCCCAATAACCGCTTCAGACCGTGTACACCCCACAGGCAAACCACGCCAGCAATCGAACCGATAGCCATTGCGCCAATTACACCGACAAAGCCACAGGCAGGGGTAATCGCAACCAGTCCCGCCACAGCGCCCGATGCCGCGCCCAGCATGGAAGGCTTACCCTTCCACAACCACTCGACACACAACCAGGAGAACGCCGCAACCGCAGTCGCTATCCATGTGTTCAGAAAAGCGAGAGCCGCAACCCCGTTGGCCTCCAATGCAGAACCCGCATTGAAACCAAACCAGCCTACCCACAACAGTGACGCACCAACCATGGTCATGGTCAGATTATTCGGGGTCATCGCTTCTTTGCCATAACCCAGACGTTTACCTACGAAGTACGCACCGACCAAACCTGCCACAGCCGCATTGATATGCACCACAGTGCCACCGGCAAAATCAAGCGCACCCTTTTGGAATAACCAACCCGCGGTGGCGGTTGCTGCATCTGCCGCCGCTTGGCTGATATACGCATCCGGACCAGTCCAATACCAGACCATATGCGCCATGGGCAGATAGCTGAAGCTGAACCAGAGCACCACGAAAGCCAGCACCGCTGCAAATTTGGCGCGTTCGGCAAAGGCCCCGACGATAAGTCCGCAGGTAATCGCCGCAAACGAGCCTTGAAACACCACATAGATCAGCTCTGATATCGCTACGCCCTTACTGAAGGTTGCCGCCAGCGAATCCGGCGTCACACCTTTGAGGAACAATTTGCTGAATGAGCCGAAGAAGGCGTTACCCTCGGTAAACGCCACACTGTAGCCATACGCAACCCACAGTATGGAAATCAGCGCGAACACCACAAATACCTGTACCAGTACGCTGAGCATATTCTTCGAGCGCACCAGGCCGCCGTAGAAGAGCGCCAGACCAGGGATGGACATCAAAATCACGAAGGCTGTGGCAACAAACAGCCAGGCATTGTCACCCTTGTTGCTTGTCGGCGTTGGTGCTGCAGCCGGTGCAGCACCTGTCGTGGGTTCAGCAGTAGCAGCAGGTGCCTGTACTGCATCGCTTACCGCTGTTGTCACTTGTTCTGCTGAAACAGCGGTACCAGCCGCAGTGGCTGGTTCATCCGCCCAGGCGCTCCCCAGACTCATCGCGCCAGCCAAAGCCAGTGCCGTAAGTAGCTTTTTCATGACTCAGTCCTCCCTTAGGGCTTACAACGCTTCCGCGCCGGTTTCACCGGTACGGATACGAATGACTTGCTCAAGGTCGAAGACAAAAATCTTGCCATCGCCGATTTTGCCTGTATTTGCCGCCTTCTCGATCCCCTCGATAACCTGCTCCAGGATGTCTTCTCTCACGGCAATTTCCAGCTTTACCTTAGGCAGAAAGTCCACCACATACTCTGCACCACGATACAGCTCGGTATGGCCTTTCTGGCGGCCGAATCCCTTGACCTCGGTGACAGTCACTCCCTGTACGCCTATGGCGGACAAAGCTTCACGCACTTCGTCAAGCTTGAACGGCTTGATAATGGCGGTAACGAACTTCATCTTCGCTCCTTTGAATGGACAGGCCACTAACTCGACAAGGCACGAATAGCACGTGTCATGCCAACAAATATCCTATTTATTATCAATAATTTAGATAACAACCCATCGAGCTAGCGATCATAACCGCACAGTTTCAGTGCGCATCTATTTACCATCGCGCGATACTGGTGCATCGGAAACATGCCCCCATATATATGCCCATAGCGCATTTCAAAACTTGTGTTACACAGGTGGTTACTCGTGACAGGCCCTGAACAAGTTCATAGACTGCACCTCAAATCACTTACCCAAGGAGAAATCCCATGCTGGCCCAACGCCTGTTCGATGAAGTAAGCGGCAAGATCGCCGATGTGATGGCCACAGGACCAGCACGTGATATCGAGAAGAACCTACGTGCGGTGCTCAGCGCCAGTTTCGCGAAGCTCGATTTGGTTACGCGTGAAGAGTTTGAAGTACAGCAAGCAGTACTCGCCAAGACACGTGAAGCGCTGACTGCATTGGAAGCGCGTGTTGCAGCCCTTGAAGCACGCAATGCAACGGCTATTGCAGCCGCAGAAAACCCACAGGATGACTTTTAGAATCTGTTTGATCTTAGAACCTATCTAAAGTCTCGCGAGCTAGAGCAAGACAAGGCGAAAACAGCCGAGGAAGCGGAGTTTACGTGTGGTAAATGAGCATTCCGAGGGTGTTTTTAACGCCGTATTGCTAACGCATAGCAGACTTTAAACAGGTTCTTACTGCGCAGCAGTGATTGAGGTTGCGACAAGGTTTCAAATGAAAGAAGCCACCCGGTCGGGTGGCTTCTTGCCAGCTTAAGACTTCTTACCCAAGGCGAGCGAAAGCCCGTTCTGCTGCAGATACCGTAGCGGCGATGTCTTCATCAGTATGGACTGCCGACACAAACCCGGCTTCATACAAAGCCGGTGCAATGTATACACCTTCGTCCAGCAAACCATGAAAAAAGGCATTGAAACGCGACTTGTCGCTGCTCATCACATCCGCATAGCACTTAGGCGGGGTTGGTGTGAAATACACACCAAACATACCGCCTACCGAATCGGCAGAGAAGGTCTGCCCCGCAGCACGCCCAGCAGCCTGTAAGCCTTCTGCCAGCGCACGTGTCTTGGCAGTCAGTGCGGCAAAGAACCCTGGCTGGCGAATCAATTCCAGCGTGGTAATTCCCGCTGCAACCGCTACCGGATTCCCACTGAGCGTACCTGCCTGGTAAACCGGGCCCAGCGGCGCAATCTTCGCCATCACGTCGCTACGGCCACCAAATGCCGCCAATGGCATACCTCCGCCCACAACCTTACCCAGTGTGGTCAGGTCAGGTTTGACATCATGCAGTCCCTGGGCGCAGCCAAGTCCCACACGGAAGCCCGTCATCACCTCGTCGTAAATCAGCAGCGCACCATGCTTTTCAGTCAGCCTGCGCATAGCAGCAACAAATTCGACCGAAGGCCGCACCAGATTCATATTGCCGCAGAAGGGCTCGACGATGATGGCTGCAATCTGGTCACCCTGGGTAGCGAAAACCTCTTCGAGCTGAGCCGCATCGTTATAAGCCAGCACCACCGTGTGCTCCGCCACCGAGGCCGGCACACCGGCGCTGGAAGGGTTGCCAAAAGTCAGCAAACCGGACCCGGCCTTGACCAGCAGGCTGTCCGAATGGCCATGGTAGCAACCCTCGAACTTGATCAGCTTGTCACGCCCCGTAAAGCCACGCGCCAGCCGGATAGCACTCATGGTCGCTTCGGTACCGCTGGACACCAACCGAACCTGCTGCATGGAGGGCAACATCTCACACAACAGATCCGCTAGGTCAATCTCACGTTCGGTAGGCGCACCAAAACTCATTCCCTGTGCAGCTGCTTGTTGAACCGCCTCCACTACCGCCGGGTGGGTATGACCCAGAATCAGCGGTCCCCAGGAACCCACATAGTCGATATAACGCTTGTCATCGGCATCCCACACGTACGCGCCGCTACCACGCTGGAAAAAGCGTGGCGTACCACCAACCGCGCCAAAAGCACGTACCGGTGAATTCACGCCGCCAGGAATATGGCGTTGCGCACGCTGAAACAACTGTTCGTTCTTGCTCATGGGAAATTCCGATCCGATCAACTCGCGCAGAATGCGCTCAATGAGACTGTCCCATCACAAGGACAGGAACAAGGAAAACTGTATTGCGTCAGGCAGACCGATTCTCGGGCCAGGTTGGCCACGCCTGCTTGCTCAGATAGGCATTGGTATAGCGCGGGTCTTCGGTTACTTCCTCACCCAACCAATCGGGGCGTACATAGGCTTCCGACTCATCATTCAACTCGATCTCAGCCAGCACCAAGCCCGCATTCTGGCCAAAAAATTCGTCTACTTCCCAAAGATGCCCGTCCCGCTGAATACGATAGCGCTTCTTTTCCACCAACATCGGGCACATGGCTGCCAGGATTGTCTCGGCATCCTGCAAGGGAATCGGGTATTCGAATTCGTGGCGCGAGACATTGGAGATATTGGATTTCAGCGTCAACCATGCATCGTCGCCTTTTATTCGAACCCGCACCGTCCGTTCACGCTCGACCGACAAATAACCCTGCTTAAGCCATTCGCCTTCCACCAAGCCACGCCAACTATCGTCTTTTAACTTAAAGCGGCGCTCAATTTCTTTAGCCATCCTGCACCTCAAAAAGGCTTCACAACCACCAAGATGACAATTGCCATCATCAACAGGGTGGGGACTTCGTTGAACCAGCGGTACCAGACATGGCTACGTGTGTTACGCCCTGCGGCAAAGTCACGCACCAGCATGGCGCAATAGACATGAAAGGCGATCAATACCAGCACCAGGGCCAGCTTGGCATGCAACCAACCGCCACCAAAGCCCCATTGCAGCCATAACCACACGCCCAAGATGACCGCTATCTTGCCCAGAATCGTCGTGAACCGTAGCAACTTGCGTTGCATCAGTTGCAATTGCGCCTGCGTAGCGGGTTCGGTTGCCATAGCATGGTTGACGAATAAGCGTGGCAGATAAAGCAGCCCCGCCATCCAACTCATGACAAAGATAATGTGAAAAGCTTTAACCCAGAGCATATGCCTCTTCCAGATGAAAGCAGCCGGCGAAAACCGGCTGCATCTTACTTTAGGTACTGCACCTTGGACTGGTTCTTGAGAAGTTGTTTCCATAAAAGGAAAAACCAGAAGGCTAGTTCTTCTTACGGGCTGCCTGGTAAAGCGGCATTACCTTGGGAATATTGGCTTGCAGCTCGCTGATGCGCGTCTCGTTTGATGGGTGAGTGGAAAGAAACTGTGGCGGCTGGCCTTTTGAGGCTGCACTCATCTTTTGCCATAGCGAAATAGCAGCACCGGGGTCGTACCCGGCACGTGCAGCCAGCTCGATGCCCATGGCGTCGGCTTCCGACTCATTCTGGCGACTGTTCGGCAGGTTATAGGCGACATCGGTCACTTTACCCGCAAGGCCGATATAGCCGTCGTATTGGCCCTGAGTTACTACCGAGAGCAATTTGGCACCCATCTGCTGTGCATAGGCTTTGCTCATGCGTTCACGGCCATGCTCGCGTAACGCATGGGCCATCTCATGTCCCATGATGGCGGCAATTTCGTCATCGTTAAGCTTGAGCTTTTCGATGATGCCAGTGAAGAACATGATCTTGCCGCCCGGGGCGCAATAGGCGTTCAGCTCTGGGCTGTCCTCCACATTGACCTCCCATTTCCAGGCCAGTGCATCCTTACGAAACACGATTACCTGCGGGATCAAACGCTTTGCCACCGCCTTGACCCGACCCGTGATGGCAGCATCTTTGTTCAGGATACCTTTACTCTGCGCCTGCTTGAGCGTAGCCGCATAGGATTCGGCAGCCATCTGATCAACCTGCTCGGACGACAGCATCGTAAACATGGTCTGCTTACGGTGAACGCCGATAGCCCCACCCTCAGTGGTATTGACTTGCTGACAAGCGCTCAGCAAAAGACCAGCGCTTAAGCCAAGCAAGGTAAAACTGCGTTTCAACATGATCGAACCTCCAAAACATAGGTGGCAAAAAGCTGGCCGCGCTGTTTGCACAACACATCTGCGCTCAGATTTCCACCATCTCGAAGTCTTCCTTACGTGCACCACAGTCTGGGCAAGTCCAGTTCATTGGCACATCACTCCATAGCGTACCGGGTGCAATACCATCGTCAGGATGGCCGGCGGCTTCATCGTAGATAAAGCCACAAATCAGACACATATACTTTTTCATAGCTGAGCAATCGAGGGGAAGGACACGATGGGCTAAAATTCTAGCGTATTGTCCAACCTTGGCCGCTGTTTTGTCATGATCCAGCCCAAGTTATCCACTCATTTCAAGATAGCGCTTCATGAATCCAGCTCCCCCCATTGTCCTCGTCTTCGCAGCAAACGACCCTTCTGCAGGGGGTGGCTTGGCCGCAGATATCCTGACTTTGTCATCTCTCGGTTGTCATCCCTTACCCGTCATCACGGCTGTAACCGTACAGGATACCGCCGGTACCGAGGACTTCCTCGCCATTGAAGCGGACATGGTGTCTGACCAGGCGCGCTTTCTATTGGAAGACATGCAGATTACCGCCATCAAGGTCGGTGTAGTCGGCAGCCTGGAGAATCTGACTGTCGTCGCCGAAATCGCTGCGGACTATCCGGACATCCCGCTGATTCTGGACCCGGTGCTCACCACGGGCGGTAGCGACGACTTTGCTGACGAGGAAATGATCGGTGCCATCCGTGAGCTCCTGCTGCCGCATACGACCATACTCACCATCAATAGTCTTGAGGCGCGCCATCTGGCCACTGACGACCCCGACGAACAAGACGATATGACCATGGATGAGGCTGCGCTGCGTATTCGGCAATTCGGTACGGAATATGTATTGGTCACAGGCACCCACGAAAAGACATCAACGGTGAACAATGCCTTGTTTAACCGTTCCGGCCGGGTGCGGTTGGATAGCTGGGAAAGGTTGTCTGGCAGCTACCATGGCGCGGGCACCACTTTATCCGCAGCGTTCGCCGCTTTCGTCGCCAACGGTATGGATATTCCGCAGGCTGCGCGTGAAGCAGAAGACTACGCGTGGCAAACGCTACAAAATGCGTATCGCCCTGGTATGGGGCAACAGATACCCGACCGATTGTTCTGGGCAAGGCCTAAGCCTGAGGACGAAAAAGACGCAGCGCTGGAATAAGCCAACGGTAGCACCGAAGAACTAAGTCTGCTCACGATACGACTATGCCAATGCATGGAGCTTGTGTGCTACCCAAATGCCCCGCACAGAATATAAGCAACTATGTATCGGGGCTGACCCATAACGAGAATTACAGCTTCTTAAGTTCTTTTTCTGCTTCCTTGGCTGCTTCCGTACCCGGATAGCTGGTTACCAGTTCTTTAAAGGTTTTGGCAGCAGTCTTTCGGTCACCCATATCTAACTGCAGGCTACCCATGGCGCGCAAAGCATCGGGCGCCTTGGCGTGATCACGATACCCGTCGACAAGTTTACGGAACGACACCAATGCCCCCTTGCCATCACCCAAACGGGCATGGGCCATACCCAGCCAGAACAGGGCATTTGGTGCTGCCTGTGTCCCAGCATACTTGCTGCTGACTTCGTTTAGCGCAGCCATGGCGGGCTTAAGCTTACCCTCACGATACAGACCGTAGGCTGCCTCATAGGCTGTCGCAGCCTCAGCCTCTGACTGGGCACTACGTGCATGCGATAAAGGGTTACCCCCGGACGGCACACCCTCTTCTATCGCCCGCAACCTGCCATCAAGGTCCACATACAAATCCTGCTGGCGCTTCTGCAGATTCTGTAAATTGAATGTGATCACTTCCAGCTGCCCACGCAACTGGGCAATCTGCTGATTCAACTCCCCCATCTGGCCCAACACCTCGACCAATTTTTGACCACTGCGGCTATCAATCTGGTCAATGCGGCGTTGCTGCTCATTTAGCCGGTTTTCGTGTTGATTACGAATCTCGGAAATCTGTTTACGCGCTTCATCGTCATCAAACAAACCCGCATGGCCAGGTAGGGCCAGCGCACTCAGCAAGGCAAAAGGTAGTAGCCGGTTCAGCATGCTTGGACTCCATGATAAAACGCCCCGTACAAGAGCACGGGGCGCTATTTGACTTCGAACCTATTCCATCTGCCGCAAAAACCGGTTGCACGGTCAACAGCAAGATCATTAAATAGGTCCTAAGCTCCTCTAGCAAAGCACCAGAGCTTACTCGCCGTCGTAAACCATATCAGCACGACGGTTCTCAGCATAACTGCCTTCGTCATGACCGGTAGCACGTGGCTTTTCTTCGCCATTGCTGATGGCTTCGACTTGCTTGTCCTGAGCGCCGACAGTGCTCAGAGCACGGCGTACGGCTTCAGCACGCTTCTGGCCCAACGCCAGGTTGTATTCACGGCTGCCGCGCTCGTCAGCGTTACCTTCGATACGCATCGAACGGCCTGGGTTGGAAGCGAGGTAACGGCCATGAGCCTCTACCAACGCAGCCTGGTCGGCACGGACATCGTACTTATCGTAGTCAAAGTACACACCACGCTTGGACAGCACGTTCGACGGATCCTTCAGCGGGTCCAGTTTGGCTGGCTCGACTGGCTTGTAAGTATTGTCGACCGGTGTTGCAGGCTTGGTATCCACCTGCACAGGCTCAGGAGTCGGAGCAGGTGCTGGCGTGCTGGCACATGCAGTCAACAGGGCGAGCAAAGTCGCGCTGGCAAGTGTCTTTTTCATCATGAAGGGTTTCTCCTTGAGTGTAATTAGGCAAAAAGCCGCAAAATCAAATAGCTTAGCGGACTTTGAAGTACGCGTGGGCTTTAGGGGTTGAAAGGTAGACGAGTGAGCGGAAGCTGGCCAGCATACGGCCCCCACGCTGGCTCACGCACATCGCCCTCGGCCATCAAACGTTGTTTGACCAGGCCATCGCTCGACACCGTTGCCAACGTTCCACGACCACCAACTTCAGAGGCATACAGAATCATTTTGCCATTGGGTGCAAAACTCGGCGATTCGTCATAGCTGCCACTACTCAGCGTCAAAGTCTGGCGATTGCTCAAATCCAATGTCGCAACCCGGAAACCACCCGTCTCGCGCCGAATAAATGTCAGCGTCTTTCCATCGGCAGAATAATGCGGCGAGACATTATAACTGCCCTCAAAGCTGATACGTTCTGCATCACCGCCCAGCAGCGACGCACGATAAAGCTGAGGGCTGCCGCCACGGTCAGAGGTAAAGACAATAGACTGACCATCTGGTGAAAACGTTGCCTCGGTATCAATACCCGGGCTACGCTGAATACGCCGCTGCGCACCGCCCTCGGCCGGTATCAGATAAAGCTGGGAGATACCATCCAGCGTCAACGTCACCACAAGACTGCGCCCATCAGGTGACCAGGCCGGCGCACTGTTACTGCCTTTGAAAGCAGCAACTGCCTTACGGGTGCCCGCATATAAATCCTGCACAAAGACAACTGGCTTCCTGCGCTCAAAACTGACATATGCCAGACGACCGCCATCAGGCGACCAGCTTGGGGACATGATGGGCTCGTTTGCGGCCACCACTGTCTGCGGGTTCTGACCATCCGCATCTGCAATCTGCAAACTGAAACGCTTACCCTGCTTCTGGACAAAAGCGATGCGGGTAGCAAACACGCCTTTATCACCCGTCAACAATTCATAGATCTGATCGGCAAGTTGATGAGCTGCACGGCGCAGCTGGTTTGGCTTGGCAACAATCTCGAAACTGGCCAGGTGTTTCTGGCCGAGGTTGTCAAAAACCCGGAGGCGAATGTATGTCAAACCAGCGGCATCCACCCTTACCGAACCGACGGTAAGGCTGTCGGCCCCTCTGTCACGCCAAACCGGCAGCTCAACCAAAGGCGATTCCGACGGCACCACGCCACCCGTCTCAACCAAATTGAAGCGGCCACTGCGCGCCAAGTCAGCACGAATCACCGCAGTGATTGGCTCTTTAAGCTGCGCTTCACCCGCCATGTCAGCCACGGCAATTGGAAACTGGCGAGCGCCAGCACCGGTTACCTCAATGGTCACATCAGCCCAGGCAGTAAAGAATGCCAGCAGAGCAAATACATACAGGATGCGAGGCAGCTTGATCAGAGACATATTCAATCGTTGGCCTAAGGTTTTAGTCGATATTTCAGTTTATGTTGCCGCAATGTACGGAACTCGACCTCTGCGGGCAATGGCGGATACTGGGCTGCACGCAAAATAGCACGCAAGGCAGCCTCATCAAATGCTGCACTGCCACTGCTACGGATCAACTTTGCATCCAGCACAGTCATATCCGGTAACAAACGCACTTCAAACTCAGCTTCCGGATTACCAGCGCCATCGTCGGGGTAACTCATGTTGCGACGGATTTTATTCCGCACCAATTCCATGTACTGCTCGAAAGCCTTGGCCGCTGCACTCGCTTCCGCAGCCTGCTGACGCTTCTCCAACGCATTAAGCGCTGCACTTGCATCAATAGGCGGAGCCTTCAACTTACCAGCCTTATCGCTTTCCAGCTTGCCTTGCCCACTCTCAGTCTTGGGAGAAGTTTTGCTAGGCTGAGGTTCCGGCTTTTTCTGTTCCGGCTGCTTGGGCGGTTCGACTTTCTTTACCGGCTCTGGTTTAGGTTCCGGTTTAAGCTTTTCCGGCTGTTTTACCGGCTTTGGCTTTTCCTCTGCAATATCCGGGCGCTTCGTGTGTTGCGTCTCAGGTTCATTCACATGGCGCGGCGTAGGTGGCGTTGGCCGCACCTCTGTTTCTGGCTTTGGAGACGCCTCCAACTCGCCAGCCCACAATTCCACCTGCGTCGGCGCAGCCGGCTTGGTATGCCATTGCAATCCGAAAAACAGCATAGCTGCTATCAGACCATGCATCAGCACCGCCAGCACAAAAGAGAGCGCTCGATGCTCCTCGAGTCGATCTGTATGGCTCATTTTTGAGGCTGCACCGCCAGACCGACGCGATCCACGCCGTTCTTCTTCAAAGCATTCATTACCTGAATCACCGCGTCGTAACGGACTTCTTTATCGGCTGCAATCACCACCGGACGAGCTTGGCTTACCGTGCGGGCTTTCACCGCCACCACCAAGGCATCTGCATCCGCAATTTCAGTTTTCTCTGCACCATCCGCCAGAATCAACGTGCCCTTGGCATCAACTTCCACCCGGATTGGTTTCACATCCAACGCACGATCTGCCTTGTCCACCGATGGCAGATTCACCACGCCAGGCTGCAACATCGGCGCGGCGACCATAAAAATAACCAACAGCACCAACATCACATCGATATAGGGCACTACATTGATTTCCGCCTTGATGCGGCGAACACGACGAGCCATATCTCGCTTCTCAATATTGTTTGACGCGGAAACCGCGTGCTTGCAACAAGGCCAGGATGCTATCGGGACCAACCAGATGGCCTGCACCGACAATCACGAGCGGAACACCTGTCCCAGCCAGGTTGATGATTTTCTCGACCATTGCACGGTTACGCCGGGCAAATAGCTTCTCATTCATACTGCGCAGAGCAGGTGTATCTGGCTGGCTGGCCTCAAGCAGCGCTTGCATGCGCTCACTGTCTCCGTTTCGCCACGCTTCAACCATCTCCTCCAGCAGCGACTTCATTTCATTGCGCGCCAAGGTGCCTGTCGTGGCATCCAGTAAGGCGACGGCCTCTTCATCTGTAAAGCCGTTCATGACCGCAAACTGGCCCTGAAGAGACTCCAGCTCCGCCACCACTTTTTTATCCTGCTTGGCACGTTGCAGAAAATGCATGTCCACACCATGCTGGGGCAAAAAACCCTGGGCTTGCATACCGACTGCCGATAACGATATTGCCAACAACCAGGGCTTCATCCTCTCAACATGCTTACGGGGCAAGGACAACTGCTTCAACACGATGTCGAGCTGCTGGTTCTGGTCCGGGGTCAGGAAGTCACTTACCGATTTCGATTCTGGCAACAGCGCCTGAGGCAGCAGCGTTTTCATTACGCTCGGGTCGCTGATGTCCGCTTCAACAACCACACGATCCGCTTGGACATAAGCCGCTTCCATAGGCTCGGGCAGAGGATAGAAGTCTAGCTTGCCCACATGAATGGAACCCAGCAACCAGACCCGCTTACCAGCATTTTCCGCTTCCCACAGAAACAACCCGCCTGCCTGCGCCGCTAGCGCAGTCAGCGCCAGCAGGCCGATCAGTAACTGGCGCACTAATCGCTGCAGCACTATCTGGCCGCCTGTCGTTGCAGGATGTTGGAAAACTCTTCCATGAAGCTTTCAAAGCGGTTCGCCAGCTTATCCACATCGTGGGCAAACCGGTTGTATGCCACCACTGCCGGAATAGCTGCAAACAAGCCGATAGCCGTCGCCACCAAGGCTTCTGCAATGCCAGGCGCGACATGGGACAAAGTAGCCTGCCCCACGTTCGACAAGCCCAGAAACGCATTCATGATCCCCCACACCGTGCCAAAAAGGCCGATATAAGGAGAAATCGAGCCCACAGTAGCCAGGAAGTTGGCATGCGCATCAAGGCGGTCCACTTCCCGCTGGAAAGCGGCCTTCATGGCGCGACGGGTACCATCCATCAAATCGCTCAAGTCGAGCCCGGTTTGACGGCGTAGTTTCAGAAACTCGGCAAATCCGGCTTCGAATACCTTTTCCATCCCCACACCATGACCTTCACGATTGATCTGCTGGTACAGGGAATTCAGATCCGATCCACTCCAGAATGCAGTTTCAAAGCTGTCGGTTCTCTTCCGAGCATGGTTCAAACCAAACCACTTGGAGAAGATAAACCACCATGACATCAGTGATAACACCAAGAGCACCAGCATAACCAGCTGTACCGCCAAACTGGCGTCACTGATCAGGCTGAAGATGGACATATTGTTTTGAGTCAATGAAGCTTCCAAACGGACTTTCCTTCTGATTGATTCTGGTGCGTATCCAAAATGTGGAACCGCACATTATTAGGTACTAAAGCTGAGCACAAGCTGAACAACAATTAATCGCAGTACGCTCAGCAACAGCTGATTATTCCGCCGGCTTAAGCCCAAAGTGTTCATAGGCGATCAGTGTAGCCATCCGCCCTCTCGGGGTACGCTGCAGTAGACCCTGCTGTATCAGGTAGGGTTCCAGCACGTCTTCGATGGTATCGGACGCTTCACCAATTGCTGCAGCGACATTATCCAACCCAACAGGACCGCCTCCAAACTTCTCGATTACCGCAGAGAGCAATTTCCGGTCCATGACATCCAGCCCGGCATGATCCACATCCAGCATGGACAAGGCCGCATCGGCCACTTCACGGCTGACATGGCCATCGTATTTCACCTCAGCGAAATCCCGCACACGCCTTAGCAACCGGTTCGCAATCCGCGGCGTACCTCGGGAACGCCTTGCCACTTCAAATGCCCCCTGCTCGTCGATACGTACATTGAGCAATGCTGCGGACCGCGTAACAATACGGGTCAACTCTTCAGGCGTGTAAAACTCCAAGCGGGCCACAATACCGAAGCGATCACGCAATGGATTGGTCAACATCCCTGCCCGCGTGGTTGCGCCAACCAGGGTGAAGGGCGGCAGGTCCAGCTTCACCGATCTTGCAGCCGGGCCTTCACCGATCATGATGTCGAGTTGAAAATCTTCCAACGCAGGGTAAAGAATTTCCTCAACAACCGGCGAGAGACGATGAATCTCGTCAATAAACAGCACATCATGCGGTTCAAGATTGGTCAGCATGGCAGCCAAATCACCCGCGCGCTCCAACACCGGGCCAGAGGTTTGGCGCAAATTCACACCAAGCTCACGGGCAATGATATTGGCAAGCGTTGTTTTGCCAAGGCCAGGCGGCCCGAACAAAAGCACATGGTCTAGCGCTTCACCGCGTTGCTTGGCTGCCTGGATAAAAATCTCCAACTGGCCACGCGCTTTTTCCTGCCCCACATACTCGTCCAACTGCTTGGGCCGCAACGCCCGCTCCAACGCTTCCTCCTGGCTGGACTGGCGACTGGGCGCAACAATGCGTTCCGTAGTACTGGCAAGATTATCGGACTGAATCATTATTTCACTGTCTGGGTATGCTATTAGGGAAGCAACCAAATGCTTTGTTCAAAATCTCGCAAATCATAGTAAATACAACGTAAAAGCCATTCTCGGAATGCGCATTTACCCTGTGTAGACCCTACCTCTTCAGAAGTTTTCGCCTTACCTTATCCGAGCTCGCAAGACTTTGAACAGGTTCGATGGATTTCTAAAATATCTGTGACGGTCGCTAGTATTTCGCCATGCATTGCGACATTTTGCACTGCTGCGCACAACATTGCTTTCACTTTCTTATCAAAGACCTGCAATCACAATGGCTACACCTTGGCCAAAGACTTCAGGGCCTGGCGAATACCGTCGTTGACACCTATCTCTTCCGGCAACTGCTTGATGGCGGCCTCCGCTTCCTTGGCGTTGTAGCCAAGTGCCAGCAGCGCATTGGCGACATCGTCCTTCGCACTTGCCTGCACTGCAAACAGGGTAGTTGCAACCTTGGCTTGCAGAGGCGTTGTCCCTACCAGCTTGCCACGCAACTCCAGCACCAAACGCTCGGCCGTTTTCTTACCGATGCCTGGTACTTTGGCAAGGCGGGCGGCGTCCTCCCCCTCCACGGCCGTAGCAAGTTCATCCGCCGTCATACCAGATAACACCGCCAGTGCGATCTTTGGGCCGATACCACTTACCTTGACCAATTGGCGAAAGGTTTCACGTTCAGTCCGGCTGGCAAAGCCGTATAAAAGCTGAGCATCTTCACGCACCACGAAGTGCACATACAGCGAAGCAAGCTCTCCAGCATGCGGCAAGACGTACAGCGTGGACATTGGCACATCCAGCTCGTAACCCACTCCGTGAACATCCAGCAAAATATGGGGAGGGTGCTTCTCCAGCAACGTGCCGGTCAGTTTGCCGATCATGGCGGACTTTCTATCAAATCGAGTTCGAGAATAAAAGACTAGGACCTGCTCACGATGCCGCTGTGCGACCGTGAAACAACTCAAAAAAGTTAAAGGGAAACCCAGCGCCCCCGTCGAGACTTCATGCCAACCGTCGCCAGCCCACCCGTAGCATGGCTCGCATGGGCAAGCGCACAAGCCAGGGCATCTGCAGCATCGGCCTGGGGCTCGCCATTCAAGCTGAGCAGCCGCTGCACCATATGGCTGACCTGCTCCTTCGCCGCATGACCATTTCCCACTACGGCCTGTTTGACTTGCAAGGCCGTATATTCCGCCACCGGCAAGCCAGCCAGCACCAACGCTGAAATCGCCGCACCACGAGCCTGCCCGAGCAGCAAGGTGGACTGTGGGTTCACATTGACGAAGACCTGCTCAATAGCGGCCTGCTGCGGCCGATAATGATCGCAGACCTCCCGTACACCTTTCAGCAATACGTGAAGACGTTCGGGCAAACTGCCCTCGCCACTACGGATGCAACCACTAGCAACATAAACGCGAGACTGCCCCTGCGCTTCAATCACGCCAAAGCCCGTCGTACGCAAGCCGGGATCAATACCAAGGATACGGATAGGGGAGAACTCCAAGTTTAGGTTGCAGTGCTATGCTGGCGATTATATCTTCCGCCCCCTTTCATAGCGCTTCATGACATGAGCGTAAACATCCGAAAGTATTTCCCGAACAGCCCTACCCTCTCAGAATCCACGATTGCAGAGGGTTTCAAGCATAGCCGCGCCATCTTTACCAACCTGCGGGCTGTATTGTTTGCGTTAACACCCAGCCGTGACAAGCTGCTTTATCTGTCCTCCTCTACCACCGAGCTGTACGGTGAACCCGCAGCAATGCTGCGCGATCATCCGAATTTCTGGCTGGAAGCGATTCACCCTGATGACAAAGCCACCGTCTGGATGAGTCTCGATAAACTACGCGTAGATGGGCAAGACAGGATTTTATTGACTTACCGCCTTGTCAGCGAAGAAGGCGATCTCACCTGGGTTTGTCAGCAATGCCGGCTTATCAGCAACGCAGCTGGCGAGCCAATTCGCATAGACTGCCTGGTCACACCCACACCAACCCCTTCAACCTCGGCGATACGTCACGACTTTGGCAACACGGTTTTCACCGCCGCTGCCGATGCATTGCTGGTACGCGATGCAAACACCCTCGATATTCTGGATGCCAATGCCGCCACGCTTGCCCTGCTGGCCTGCGGTAGAGCCGAGTTGCTGCGCCAACGCCTAAGTGACTTTTCTGCCTACACCGAAGGTTTCGATGCGCGTGCCGAAGCCCGTCATATCGAAGCAGTAAGAGAGGGGCTCACCCAACGTTATGACTGGATGATTACGCCACGCGATGGCGATTCACGTTGGGTTGAAGCAGTCAGCAGCCCAATCCGCCATGCAGGCCGAGACTGTGTACTGACGTCCCTGCGTGACATGGACAGCCAACGGCACATGCGGCAGCTACACAGCGTATACGAGGAGGTGTACGAGCGCAGCCAGGATGCCATTGCCTGGGCTGACACCGCGGGTAAACTGCGCAACCTGAACCCGGCCGGCCAACGGATGCTGAAAGTCCAACCGGAAGCCGTGGACAGTCTCTTTATCACCGATCTGCTGCCTCCATGGGCTCAACCGCATTTCCTGCAAACCTGCCTGCCACTGGCGACCAGCGAAGGCAGCTGGCATGGCGAATTGGCGCTCTTAAGCCGGGACGGCCGTAATTTGCCGGTTGTCCTTACCCTTTTGGGACACAAAAAAGGGGGGGCCTTACGTGGCTACAGCCTGATCGCTCAGGATATCGCGCCTTATAAGTTGCGTGAGTCACGGTACAAAAAAGAGATGGAAGCGCTGGAAGCGGATTCGCTGATCAAAGAGAAGTTGCTCGAAAATATCTGCGCCGGCCTGGCTCAGCCATTGACCCAACTGCACCAGCTTGCCCAGCTTCTAGAAAAACACCCAGAGGAAATCGGTCGTGCGCTTCCGCATTTGAAGCGCACCTTGGAACAGGCCCGCCGTCTTGCCGAAGAAGGTTCGAACTTCATCTCCACCGGCGCCCAGCGCGACCTGCCCGAACATTAGTCCGTTAGAAGTTGTTTACGATCTGTCGCGAGCAACCGTCAGCAGGGTGAAGCGTAGCGCAGAAACCGGCTGTACTTCTGTACAGAAGCCCGAATCAAAGCTGCGCAGCAAGATCGTAGACAGGCTCTTAATTACTAGACACCTGTTCAAGGCTGTTGTCGCCACCACGACGGAAAGTCCAGGTGCGGGTAATCGACAAAATATCCGCAGGCTTACCAGACGCGTCAACCACACCCGTTGGCAATGGAGGAAATGGCGCCGAATTTTCTACAATCCGCCGGGCCGCAGCTTCCAGCTCAGGGTCTGAGCTAAAACCAGGCCGGCGGTCAAACCCAACCAACACCTTGCGCCCATCTGCATGAATCTCGACGGTAACCAATAAACGGCCATACAAACGCTCACCACGCTTATTGGTGGGGAATAGCCGGTTACCAATACGCTCTATCTTCAAGCGCCAATCATCAACATAACGTGCTTCCACAACCGCCTTGGAGCGGGCGCCGACAAAGGCTTTACGCGGCCTCTGGTTATAGATGTCCTGCTCCCGGCTGATTTCCGCTTCCAGGCGGGCGATCTCACTCGCCTGTTGCCGCAATGCATGAAGGTCCACACCTTGCCTGGATGAAGCAGGCGTCTGCTTCGCCGCGTCTGCCGATAACCTGGGTGCATTACGCAACGAATCCACCAACTTTCGCTGGCGTGTTTCTTCTTCCACCTGACGTTTGGCTGCCTGCGCCAATACTTCTGTCGGTTGCTCTACTTTCTGGGCAGGCAACGGACTCTTGGCCCGACGCTTTTCATCGGTATTGCCACCACCATCCAGATTGGCTTGAGCCAGTACATCTGGGCTCTTTGGAGCGAGCAGCGAGCGAGCATTTACCAGCACAATCTCCAACGGCATCCGATTAAACAGGATGCTGGGGTCAGGCGGCGTGAAGCGCACCATCATGATCACTAGCGCGTGCAGCATCAGCGACGTCATGACGGTTATCGCAAAGAGAGAGCGGGGAGACGTAGAGTTGTCTAAATTGTCGATGGACATTATCTGTTGAATGACGATGGCAAGTCGCGCGGCAGTGTAGCACAGCGAATTGCACCTATCTGGTAAGCGAATTGCAACACATCTTAAGCAGAGCTAACATCTTCTGCTAACTTACCAGCTTGGCCAGCTTCCCATGTTGCTTTGGCCCTAGGAGAAGTAGTTCATGAAAGTTTTGTTTGCCGCTCTGTTGGCCGCCATTGTGCCCAGCGCTCTTGCAGCGCCGAATGGCCAGGCACTTGCAGCCAAATACAACTGCATGGCTTGCCATCAGGTTGCCACCAAAGTCGTTGGACCGGCATATAAAGATGTTGCGTCTAAATATCGTAACGACAAAACCGCTGCCAATAAACTGGCGGATAAAGTAAAAAAAGGAGGCGTGGGCGTATGGGGACAAATCCCAATGCCTGCCCAACAGATTAGTGACGCAGACCTGAAAGTGATTCTGGATTGGGTCTTGAGTCAGAAGTGATTTTCGTAAAGCCGGCCGAATTGCCGGCTTTGTTACTGGGCAAGGCTTCGCTAGCGAAGTCAAATTTTCGTGGTTGCAATGAGGGGAGTTGCTCCGTTAAGCTCGCGCCCCGCAACTTTGGGAACGTTCCGACATAATTGGTCGGGATGCCCGTCAACCAGCGTGGAGATGCACCACCATGGCCAAGAAACTGACCGAGGAAGATATCCTCAAGTGGCAAGGCGACGACTACATGAACGAGGATCACCTCGCGTTCTTCCGTCAGCGTCTGCTCGACATGAAGGCCGAGTTGCTCGCCAACGCCACTGCCACCAGCCAACACCTGCAAGAGCAGGAAGCAACGCCAGATCCGGCTGACCGCGCGACTCTTGAAGAAGAGTACGCGCTGGAGCTGCGCACGCGTGACCGTGAGCGCAAGCTGCTGCTGAAGATCGATTCAACCGTCAAGAAAATCGACGATGGCGAATATGGCTATTGCGACGATACCGGTGAACCGATTGGACTTGCCAGACTGCTGGCACGTCCAACCGCATCGCTGACGGTAGAAGCGCAGGAACGGCGTGAACGGCTGAAGAAGCAGTACGCAGACTGATACGACCAACGTTGTTGTTCGTCCATCAGTTCAAAACCGCCAGCCATTCCCGGGTTGGCGGTTTTACCTTCACGCGACGTCCAAACACGTAAGGCAGCAACCTTACCTTTTAGCCTTAGCCGATAAGGCTCACTGTCGCGGCATCCTCCTTTCAGCACTCGTTATCCCCAAGTAGGCATCCATCGAGTGTGCGCTTTATTCTCTCCCTTCGCCTGTCTGCAGCAATAGCCTGCAGTACTTCTGCTTCACAAATCCATCGTTTATCCGATGTTCAGCATATAAATGCTGCCTATGGCCAGCATTTAACAAACTTATTTGCACAGCTTAAAGGCTGCCGCTACCCTAGCTGGCTCCCGAATACACACTCAAGCGGCCCATTATGTTGTTCCAGACCGACGACGTTCGCATCAAGGAAATCAAGGAATTGCTCCCGCCTATCGCGGCGGTAGAGAAATATCCGGTTACCGAAGTGGCAACGACCACGACTTTCCAGACCCGACAAGCCATCCATCGTATCCTGACCGGTGAAGACGATCGCCTGTTGGTGGTTGTTGGTCCGTGTTCGATTCACGACCCGGAAGCCGCACTCGACTATGGTGGACGCCTGTTGGCACTGCGTGAAGAGCTGAGCCGCGACCTGGTTATCGTAATGCGCGTCTATTTCGAAAAGCCGCGTACTACCGTTGGCTGGAAGGGCATGATCAATGACCCACACCTTGATGGCAGCTTCGACATCAACAATGGTCTGCGCATGGCGCGCAAGTTGTTGCTGGACCTGAACAACATGGGCATGCCGGCGTCGACGGAATTCCTCGATATGATCACGCCGCAATATTTTGCCGACCTGATCAGCTGGGGCGCTATCGGCGCACGTACCACCGAGTCACAGGTACATCGCGAGTTGGCTTCGGGCCTTTCCTGCCCGGTCGGCTTCAAGAATGGCACCGACGGCAATTTGAAGATCGCAATCGATGCCATCCGTTCAGCCAGTGTGCCGCACCACTTCCTATCGGTTACCAAATTCGGCCATTCCGCTATTGTCGCCACCGCAGGCAACCCTGATTGCCATGTGATTCTTCGGGGTGGGAAGTCCCCGAATTTTGACGCTGCGCACGTCGCCAGTGCGACCAAGGACGTCGCCGCAGCAGGCTTGCCTGAAAAGATCATGATCGACTTCAGCCATGCCAACAGCAGCAAAGATTACCGCAAGCAGATGACGGTTGGCGAAGACGTGGCAGGCCAGATAGCTGCAGGTAATCAGGCCATTTTTGGTGTAATGATCGAAAGCCACATCAATGAAGGTCGCCAGGACCTGATTGAAGGTCGGCCCCTCAAATACGCCTGCAGCATTACCGATGCCTGCCTGGGCTGGGACGATAGCGCTGCGTTGCTACGTAGACTGGCTGCGGCTGTGGATGACAGACGTAGCCGGAAAGGCTGAAATATTCTGGGGCCATGATCAACAGGGAACTTCGCACCAAGAAGCCCACAGCCCCATAAAAAACGCCGCAATTCGCGGCGTTTTTCCTTTACTCCAGGCATCAAACCAACCCATCGGTCGACAACAATCGGCGAATTGCAGCCAGCCTGCGGAGTTCGGCCCGCACGTGACGTTCCACTTCTATACGCCCCAATTGGCCTCGCTCACCTACCGGCACCTCATCGGGAGCTATCCCCAATGCTGCGCACATTGCCAACGCATCCGGGTCGATACTGCTGGGTGATGGGCGATACCCCAATCGGCAAGCCGGAACAGCCAAGTTCTCGGCGGCATCTTCCGCCGGGATCAACAAACCACCGAAATCCGGTTCGTCTGCTTCAATCATGGCCAGCAAATCACTTGCCGATAAAGGCTCGCCAATCGCTACGCAATGCTCCAACACCACACCGGCTGTCGGCGTAATTACGATATGTACTTCACCCGCCACAGCGAGCCGCACAAGTGGCTCATCTGCCAGTACCGACACACCTGCAGGCACTAGCCATTCCGTCACGACAGCGGGTGTCGCCAGATCATCGGGAGCACAGACAAGGTGGGTAGTCAGCATACGAAACCTGTGTAGTAGCCATACAGATAAACAAGTCTTAAGAACCCGTCTAAAGTTTACTGTGCGTCAGCAATACGGCGTTGAAAATACCCTCGGAATGCTCATTTACACTTCGTAAACTCCGCTTCCTCAGCTGTTTTCGCCTTGTCTTGCCCTAGCTCGCGAGACTTTAGACAGATTCTAAGTGTTTAGTCCCATAGTGTGCTGGAACGGATCAATCCTGAAACGTTGTGGTTCGGTTGCCCAGATTTTGCAGATATATTCATAAGGGGTTAACCCCTTCAATGTTTTCAATCGACGAGCAAAGTTGTAGGCCATCAGGAACGTCTGCAAATGCGATTTCAGCTGATCATGCGATTGATAGTGGTAACGCTTGACCGTCGCCTCTTTGATCGTCCGATTCATGCGTTCGACCTGTCCATTGGTCCAAGGATGGCAGACCTTGGTTAGCCGATGTTCGATGTGGTGGGCTTGGCAGAGGCGATCAAACGGAATCACCCAGTAGCCTTCTGTGCCTTGCCGCTTGGCAAACTCAATGCCGTTGTCTGTCAAGATCGTGTGAATGGTGTAAGGCACAGTGGCAATCAAGCCAGACAG